>NZ_JALKFY010000694.1:0-9837 GCF_023242985.1 Frankia sp. Mgl5
ACCCACCGAGGCGATCGCGCGTGAACGCGCACGACGCAGTAGGAATCCCCGGCCTTCAGGCCGGGGAGGACGTCAAATCCGTTGAGACACCCCTGGGCGAGGCGGGAGTGTTCGCCGGCATGCGCCCGGATCACCTCGCGCTGCTCGCCCGCTGCGCCCGCGACGCGACGTTCGACGCCGGTGCGGTGATCCTGCGGGAGGGCGACCCGGCGGACACTCTCTACGTCATCCGGCGGGGCACGGTGGCGATCGAGATGTTCGTCCCGTCCCGTGGGCTGGTTCCCATCGAGACGGTCACGGCCGGCAGCGTGGTCGGCTGGTCGTGGCTGTTCCCGCCGTACCGGCTGCATTTCGACGCCCGCGCCCTGTCACCCGTCCGGGCGAGCGCCATCGACGGCTCCTGCCTGCGCCGAACCTTCGCGCGGGACCCGGCGCTGGGCTACGACGCGCTGCTCCACCTCGCCCAGGTGCTCGTCGAGCGCCTGCAGGCGACCCGTCTGCGACTGCTTGATGTCTACGGAAACCCGGACCAGGGCTGACGGCGCGGCCGGGGAGATGACCCCGCGGCCGTTCCGGGTCACGCGCCGCCGCCAGGAGACACGTGACACCTGGACGCTGGAGCTCGAACCGCTCTCCGGGGCCCCGATCGGCGCCGAGCCCGGCCAGTTCACGATGGTCTACGCCTTCGGTGTCGGTGAGGTGCCCCTGTCCGTGGCGGCCTGTCCCGAGCCGGCCGGCACCGGCGGGCCGCTGGTGCACACCGTCCGGGCCGTCGGGGCGGTGACGGCGGCGATCTGCGCCGCCCGGACGGGTGACGTCCTCGGGGTGCGTGGTCCGTTCGGGCGAGGCTGGCCGATGAGCGCGGCCGCCGGCTCGGACGTGGTCGTGGTCGCGGGCGGACTCGGACTCGCACCGCTGCGCCCGGTGGTCCGGCGGATCCTGGGCCGGCGGGACGCCTACGGCGAGGTGGTCGTCCTGGTCGGCAGCCGCACACCCGTCGACCTCCTCTACCGGCGCGAGCTGGCCGGTTGGCAGGACCGGGCCGACCTGCAGGCCCTGGTCACCGTCGACGGCGGTGCGCCCGGATGGCGCGGCCGGGTCGGGCTCGTCACCGCCCTGCTCGGTGACGTGCGATTCGACCCGGCCCGGGCCGTCGCGTTCACCTGCGGCCCCGAGATCATGATGCGGCTGACCGCGCGGGCCCTGGTCGACGTCGGAGTGCCGGCCGACCGCGTCCACCTGTCCGTGGAACGCAACATGCACTGCGGCGTCGGGCACTGCGGTCGCTGCCAGCTCGGCCCGCTGATCCTCTGCCTCGACGGGCCGGTCCGCGACTACGACCGCCTCGGCCCGCTGCTGGCTGTGCGGGAGCTCTGATGCCGACACCGACACCGACACGGACACCGACTCCGTTCCCGGCCTCGTCCCCGGCACCGACCGCGACCCCGGCGGCCAGGCCCCGGCTCGCCGTCTGGAAGTTCGCCTCCTGCGACGGCTGCCAGCTCACCCTGCTCAACCGCGAGGACGAGCTGCTCCCGCTCGCCAGCCAGGTCGAGATCTCCTACTTCCTCGAGGCGTCCAGCGCCACGGTGGCCGGGCCCTACGACCTGTCGCTCGTCGAGGGCTCGGTGACCACCGGGCAGGACGCGGAGCGCATCCAGCAGATCCGGGCCGCGTCCCGACGCCTGGTCACGATCGGGGCGTGCGCCACCGCCGGGGGCATCCAGGCACTGCGCAACTTCGCGGACGTCCGCGGCTTCCTCGCCGCCGTCTACGCCACTGCCGAGTACGTCTCCACGCTGTCGACGTCCACCCCGATCTCCGCGCACGTCCGGGTGGACTTCGAGCTGCAGGGCTGCCCGATCGACGGCCGCCAGCTCATCGAGGTGATCAGCGCGTTCCTCGCCGGCAGACGCCCGGGCATCTCCTCGTCCTCCGTCTGCACCGAGTGCAAGCGGCGCGGGACGGTCTGCGTCATGGTCGCGCACGGCACCCCCTGCCTCGGCCCGGTCACGCACGCCGGCTGCGGCGCGATCTGCCCCGCCTACCACCGCGGCTGCTACGGCTGCTTCGGCCCCATGGAGAGCCCGAACGCCCCCGCGCTGACCCGGCAGCTGAAGGTCCTCGGCATGGACGACGACGACGTCGGCCGGGTGTTCCAGACGTTCAACGCCGCCGCGCCCGCGTTCCGCGCCGCGTCCGGCGGCAGCGAGGACGGCGGCAGCGAGGGCGGCGGGAGGTCCGATCATGACAACTAGGACCATCACGCCCCCGCCGCTGGCTCGGGTGGAGGGCGAGGGAAGGCTGCTGATCAAGGTCGTCGACGGGCGGGCCACCGAGGTCCGCCTCAAGATCTTCGAGCCGCCGCGGTTCTTCGAGGCGCTGCTGCGCGGCCGCGCCTACACCGAACCCCCCGACATCACCGCCCGTATCTGCGGTATCTGCCCCGTCGCCTACCAGATGAGCGCGCTCGCGGCCATCGAACAGATCTGCGGCCTCGACGTCGACGGCCCGGCCGCGGCCCTGCGCCGCCTCATCTACTGCGGCGAGTGGATCGAGAGCCACGCCCTGCACGTCTTCCTCCTGCACCTGCCGGACTTCCTCGGCTACGACAGCGCGATCCACCTCGCACAGGACGATCCCGCCCTGGTGGAGAACGCGCTCGCGTTGAAGAAAGCCGGGAACACCCTCATGACCGTCATCGGCGGCCGGTCGATCCACCCCGTCAACGCGCGGGTCGGCGGCTGGTACCGGGCACCCCGCCGGCGCGAGCTGACCGACCTCGCCCCCCGGCTCGAACGGGCCCGGGACATCGCCCGGGACGCCGCCCGGTTCGTCGCCGGCCTGGACTTCCCCGACGACGAGATCTCCCAGCCCTTCGTCGCTCTCCACCAACCCGGCGAGTATCCCGTCGAACGCGGTCGGATCGTCTCGACCGACGGGCTCGACATCGCCGCCGCCGACTACGACCGGCACTTCACCGAAGAGCAGGTCCCCTGGTCGAACGCGTTGCACTCCACCCTCGCCACGGGCGGCTCCTATCTCGTCGGCCCGCTGGCCCGCTTCGCGCTGAACGCACGGTGGCTGGCACCCGCCGCGCGCGAGACAGCCGCCGACATCGGCCTGCGCCCACCCGAGCGCAACCCGTACCGCGCCATCGTCGTCCGTTGCGTCGAGATGGTCCACGCGGCCGACGAGGCACTGCGGATCATCGGTGACTACACCGAGCCCGACGTCCCCGCGCTGGAGTCCCGGCCCCGGGCGGGAACCGGGTACGGCGTCACCGAGGCGCCCCGCGGCCTGCTCTACCACCGCTACACGACCGATCAGGACGGCACCGTTCTCGACGCCAAGATCGTTCCGCCGACCTCCCAGAACCAGCGCTCGATCGAGGACGACCTGCGCGGAGTCGTCGAACGCGGCCTGGACCTGCCCGAAGCCGAACTCGTCCGGCGCTGCGAGCGGGTCGTCCGCAACTACGATCCCTGCATCTCCTGCGCGACCCACTTCCTGACCCTCCACATCGAATGCGACTGACGGTCGTCGGGATCGGCAATCCCTACCGGCACGACGACGCCGTCGGCCTGGAGGTCGCCCGCCTGCTCCGCCGCCGGCCCCCGCCGGGCGTGGACGTGCTCGAGTCCGAGGGCGAACCGACGAGCCTGCTCCTCGCGTGGGAGGGGGCCGACGCGGTCTGGATCATCGACGCCGCCGAATCGGCGGCCCCGCCCGGAACCGTGCACCGGGTCGAGGCCGACGACCACGCGCTGCCACGGGAGGTGGGCGCCGCCTCGACCCACGCGCTCGGGCTCGCGGACACCGTCGAGATCGGACGGGGCCTCGGTCGACTCCCGAAGCACGTCGTGATCTACGCGATCTCCGGCCGCGACTTCTCCGCCGGCGAAGGCCTCGACCCGGACGTCGCGGCGGCCGCCCGCACGGTGGCCGCCGCGGTCCGCGCCGAGACAGCGGACCATGCCGCACCGCCGTCGAGGGGCTGACAGACGGCACGCTTACCCTGATCGACGCCCCGAACCCGACCCCCTGACCGGCCGGTTCCACGATCGCAAGGAGATCCATGCCCCCGCGGAGGAAGTCCGCTCAGGCCGGACCGCCCACCATGGCCCAGTTGCGCGAGACGCTGTGGAAGACGGCCGACAAGCTGCGCGGCTCGATGGACGCCGCCCAGTACAAGGACTTCGTCCTCGGCCTGATCTTCCTCAAGTACGTCTCGGACGCGTTCGCCGAGCGGCGCGAGCAGATCCGCCAGGACGTGCTCGCCGACGGGATCGACGAGTCCCGGGCCGAGGAGTTCCTCGACGACGTCGACGAGTACACCGGGCAGGGTGTGTTCTGGGTGCCGGGGCAGGCCCGGTGGGAGCACATCGCGGCGAGCGCGGGAAGCGCCGGCATCGGGGAACTGCTGAACGCGGCGATGGACGCCGTGATGAGGACGAACCCGGCGCTCACCGGCGTCCTCCCGCGGATCTTCAACGGTGAGGGCGTCGACCAGCACCGGCTCGGCGAGCTCGTCGACCTGCTCGGTGACGCCCGCTTCACCGGCCACCGGGCGACCGAGCGGCCCGCGCCCACGCCTACTGGCGAGGACGGTGCGCTTTTCGGCGAATCCACCGCCGGAGTTCCGACGGAAGCGGCGACGCGGCTGGCACGGGACGTGCTGGGGGAGGTGTACGAGTACTTCCTGGAGAGGTTCGCCCGCGCCGAGGGCAGGCGCGGCGGTGAGTTCTACACCCCGGCCAGCGTGGTGCGGTTGCTCGTCGAGGTGCTGGAACCCTACGAGGGCCGGGTGTACGACCCGTGCTGCGGTTCGGGTGGCATGTTCGTCCAGGCGGAGAAGTTCGTCGTCGCGCACCGGGGGCTCACCCACTCCGGCGACATCGCCGTCTACGGCCAGGAGTCGAACGAACGGACCTGGCGGCTGGCGAAGATGAACCTCGCCATCCACGGGATCACCGGCGACCTGAGTACCCGGTGGGACGACACCTTCCGCAACGACCGGCATCCGGACCTGCGGGCCGACTTCATCCTGGCGAACCCGCCCTTCAACATGTCCGACTGGGCGCGCACCGTCGACGACCAGCGCTGGCGGTACGGGACCCCACCGGCCGGCAACGCGAACTTCGCCTGGCTGCAGCACATCATCGCCAAGCTGGGCTCCCGCGGGACCGCCGGCGTGGTGATGGCGAACGGCTCGATGTCGTCGAGGCAGTCCGGGGAGGGTGAGATCCGTGCCGCGCTGGTCGAGGCGGACCTGGTGGCCTGCATGATCGCGTTGCCGCCACAACTGTTCCGCACCACCCAGATCCCCGCCTGCCTGTGGTTCTTCGCGAAGGACAAGGGCCAGCTGGGCGCCCGCCGGCTCGCCGAACGGCGCGGCGAGACGCTGTTCATCGACGCCCGCGACATGGGCACGATGATCGACCGCACCGAGCGCATCCTCACCGACGGTGACCTCGAGAAGATCACCGACACCTACCGTGCCTGGCGTGGCGCGAAGTCGGCCCGCGACAAGGGCCTGGCCTACGAGAACATTCCCGGCTTCTGCTATTCGGCCTCCACCGAGGAGATCCGCACCCACGACCACGTCCTGACCCCGGGCCGCTACGTAGGCGCCGCCGAAGCCGACATTTCCCACGACGAGCCGATGGCCGAGAAGATCGAGCGTCTCGCCAAGGAACTCTTCATCCACTTCGAAGAGTCCGCTCGCCTGGAAAAGGAAGTTCGCAGCCAACTGGAGCGCCTCGATGCCTGAATGGCGGCGCAGCTCGCTCGCTGACCTGGTTCGGCTGCGGCGGGGATTCGACCTGCCGGCGCCGGAACGCCGGGCTGGTCGTTTTCCGGTGGTCGGCTCCGCCGGGGTCAGCGGGTGGCACGACCGGGGGCCGGTCGCCGGGCCGGGGATCACTCTCGGGCGCAGCGGTTCGTCAATCGGCACGGTGACGTACGTGCCGTCTGACTACTGGCCGTTGAACACCGTGCTGTTCGTCGAGGACTTCCAGGGTAACGATCCGCGTTTTCTCTACTTCCTGCTGCGGACGATCGACTTCACCCGGTTCAACTCGGGGAGCGCGCAGCCCTCGCTCAACCGCAACTACATCGCCGCCGTCGAGCTGCGTGCGCCGGAGTATCCCGAACAGCGGGCGATCGCGGCGGTGCTGGGCGCCCTCGACGACAAGATCGCGCTGAACCATCGGCTTGCCTCGACTGCCCGGGAGCTCGCCGAGGCACGGTACGCGGCGGCGACGCGCGGGCCGGGCCGCCGGGAACTCAGGCTCGGTGACCTGGTCGAGACGCTGACCCGGGGGATCACACCCCGGTACACGGCGGACGACTCCGCGCTCGTCGTACTCAACCAGAAGTGTGTACGCGCCGGCCGGGTCGACCTCGCGCCGGCCCGCGGGACGGAGCCGGCCACGGTTCCCGCCGCGAAGCGGCTGCGGGCGGACGACGTCCTGGTCAACTCGACGGGCACCGGCACCCTGGGTCGGGTGGCGAGGTGGGTGCATGCGACGCGGGCGACCGTCGACTCGCATGTCACCGTCGTCCGGTTCGCACCGGACCGGTTGGACCCGGTGTGCGGGGCATTCTCCATGCTGGCCGCGCAGCCGAGGATCGCCTCGATGGGTGAGGGCAGCACCGGCCAGACCGAGCTGAGCAGGGCCAAGCTGAACGACCTGGTGATCGCGGTGCCGGCGGCCGAGCGGTGTGCCGGGATCGGCGCCGAGCTGGCGGCGCTGGACGCGCGCGGCGAGGCGGCGCACGCGGAGTCGGCGGCGCTGGCCCGGCTGCGGGACGCGCTGTCGCCGAAGCTGATGTCCGGGGAGGTCCGCGTCCAGGACGCGGAGCGGGCCGCGGGAAGCCTGGTGTGACAGAGATCCGGTGTGCGGAGAACTGAAGTGACGGAGAAGGGGCGGGTCCGCCGGCATCGGCGGCGGCTGCGACCCGCTGGCCGCCGTCCTATCCCGTGACGGGTGCCGCGGCCGCCACGGTCGTGATGACCATCGGAACGGTCGCGGTGTTCGCCGCTGCCGCCGCCGCTGCTGCGGTTGGCGGCACGATCGTCGCGGCCACGGTGTTCGCCGGCACGATCGTCGCGGTCACCGAGGTCGCCGAGCGCGGGGCTGGCAGCGCGGGCAGCACCGGCAACGGGGGTAGCACGCGCAGCCCGGGGATCGTCGTGGCAACCGGCGCGGGGAGCGACGGGCGCGGGGGGACGGGAGCGGGCAGTCGCAGCGGTGCCGGCCGCGCCGCGGCGATGACCGACCGGCGGCGTGCCGGGGTGAGCGCCGGTGTCGGCGGCGTGTCGAGGTGCAGCTCGATCGCGTGCATCGCCAACATCATCAACATGAGTGCGAAGGGGAAAGCCAGCACAATAAAGATCACTATTGAGGACACCTTCCGCGCGGTGCGATCCGACACGGCTGGTCACGGTGGGTGACTCGCAGGGCTCCCGCCAGCCGTTCGACTCATTACCGCACCAACCGGCCGATTCCTCCGTCCGGGAGACGGGCCAGCCTGGCATAGGTGGCGCTCACCACCACCATCCGACGCACCCGAAACAGCCGAGGCCGGGGACCGGCCGGCCGCGGGGTCACCCTCGGTGGGTTCGGTTCCGTTCCCGCATCCGCCGCGGATACCCGAGCACCGCGGCGTCGTACACCGGCACGCCCACCGACCTCGCCAGCTTGGCGGCGACGGTCGGGGTCCCGACTCGCCGGCGGATCCAGTCGCCGTCCCGGTCCACCGCGACAACCGTCGTGTCGGTCGCGGTGGTCTCCGGCTCGACGTAGAACTCCACCCCGATCCGCTCCGCGACGAAGGCCCGCAGGTCGGCGAGGTCCGTGGGGCCGGCCTCCCGATCGAGCAGTGTGGCCCGGCTCTTCGAACGGCCCTGGCCATACCGGCGCAGCAACAACCGATCCCGCCAACCCATCAGACGCCCCTCCCGAAGGACCCGGCTCCAGTCGACTCCCACCATCGAAGCGCCGCCGTCCTAAACAAGCCTTAACGGCAGATCAGAACACCCTTGGATCACTCGGAGAACGACAGCGACCCGATGAATCGGCGAGCAGTCACCGGACGGTCCGGCGCGGGGCATCGGCCACTACCGGCTCGATTCGGTGCCGGTCCCGTCTCGTTCCGCGAGCCAGGCGAGGCGTGCCTTGCCGCTGGCCCCCGGGTCGGGGGCTGCGACGTCGACGACCGGGCGGGTCCCGAGGGGCTCGTCGAGCGGGACGACGGTGCTCCACCGGCGGCCCGAGGCCTGGCGGAACATGGTGCTGACCTTGCGGCCGTCGGGAAGCACCCGGGTCCTGCCCCGGCCGAAGGTCGTCGGCCCGTCCGGGCCGAAGGCGAGCCAGGCGCGGACGGCCACCCGTTCGGAGGTCTGCTCGACATCGAAGCCGGCGAGCACCTCGTCCCGGTGGCTGTTCACCGTGCACCACAGCTCACGACCATCGGCGGTGACCGAACAGCCGTGGACCCTGTGCTGCCACCGGTGTCGCGCCCCGACGATCAGCCCGGCGGCGCCGCGGGGCCGCCGGTACTCGAGCAGTGCCCGCAGGAGCCATTCGGGGTTGGTCGCCGGGCCGTCGAGGACGCCGGCCGGAACCGGGCGTGGCGGTGCCTGCCCGGCGCGGGGGAGAACGTCGACTGGCCGTCCGGCCCGGAAGAAGCCGGCGATGCGCTGGGACACCGTCAACAGCACCCGCTCGGCGTCCGCACCGTCGTACTCACGGCCGGCGAGCGTCGGCCATGCACGCCAGGGGCCCACCGGGACACCATCGCCAAAGCCGCAAAGGACCGATCGGGGGCCGCTCAGGTCAGGCGTGCCACCGTCCGCCGCGGCTTGCCGCAGCCCGTCGCCCTGCGGGCGGAACCACCAGGTGGCGAAAGCGAAGGCTGGTTGAACACGCACCTCGAGCCGCCTGCCGGCACCGCCCATGCCGGTGCCGACGTCCTGCGGGGTGTTGCCCATGCCGCCGCCTTCCCGGCGCGCCGATCCAGGGCCTCCCGCCCCGATGATGCTCCGGCGCCGCAGGTCAGCACACGTCTCTGGCCGGGCTCGCTCGCGCCGGGATCAACCGCGTTCCAAAACCTTATGGGCTGACCCCGGATATGATCAACGTCATTTCGCGGGATTCGCAGAGCAGCCCCGACCGCGGCCCGGTGACTGTCAGGAGTCCGGAGGGGCGTTACGAGGTGGCCGGTGTCGTTCCCGGTCCGCCTGCGCGACGTCCTTGTGGAAAGGGCTGCCGATCCACAGTTGCTCGCCCGTCGCGGATGTGCGGCCCCAGAACAGGCCTTCCATCTCACCGAAGCGGGTACGTCGTGGCAGCCGGGCCAGGAGTTCTCCGCCCGTGGGACGGCTCGGCAGCAGCCGCCGGGCACGCAGCACGACAACGCTGCGATCGGTGACGACAACGATCCGTCGGCCGACCATGTAGTAGGACGCGGGCATCAGAACGAACAGGAACGGCGAGCTGGTCTGGGTCATGAACACCTGCCGGACCTGCTCGCCGGGCTCCAGATAGGGCCGGGCGCGAGAGGCAAGTTTGTCGCGTATAGCCATCGGGAGATGAGCGTAGACCATGCACGCTCCGCGCGGCGACATTTCCCCGAGCCACGCCCTCGCCTGCGGCCTGCGCGCCGGAACTCGTCCGGTCTCGGCAGCGGGATCGCGGTCGCGGAACCCCATGGTCTTCTGGGGAAGGCGGGCTGAGCATCTCATCGGCGTGGCCGATGACTGAGATTCGTAGCGCGCTATCCCTGTCCTTCAGGGCGGGGATAGCGCGTTCAGGCCGGGCGGCGCTGCCC
>NZ_JALKFY010000695.1:0-9690 GCF_023242985.1 Frankia sp. Mgl5
TACAACGCCATCCCGCGCACCAGCCCACCGGCCACCGCGGCCACTGCGGCCACTTGACAACACAGGGGCGTCAGTGCCCATGAGGCAGCTTCAGAGGGTGCGGAACAGGCCGCCGTCGACGAGGATCTGCGCGCCGTTGACATAACTGGCGGCGTCGGAGGCGAGGAACAGGCAGACGCCGACCATGTCCTCGGGGACGCCGATGCGCCCCATCGGATTGATACGCGCCGCCTCCTGTCTCGCCTGTCCGCCCCAGGCTTTGGTGATATCGGTGTCGAACGCGCCGGGCAGGACGAGGTTGGCGCGGACCTTGGGCGCCCACGCGCCGGCCAGGCCGAGGGTCAGCGCGTTCAACGCCGCCTTCGCCATCGCGTAGGGCAGGTCGTTCGGGTTGGGACGCAGCGCCCCGGCGGTGGTCACGTTGATGACCGATCCGCCGTCGCCGGCCGCCATCCGTTCACCCACCAGCGCGGACAGGCGGAAAGGACCTTTGGCGTTGACAGCGTGGACCTTGTCGTAGAGCTGCTCGCTGACCGTGGCCAGGCTGTCGTAGACAGGAGACATGCCGGCGTTGTTGACCAGCACGTCGCAACGGCCGAACTCGGCGTACAGGGTGTCGACGAGCCGGTCGCAGTCGTCCCAGGACCCGACGTGGCAAGCCGCCGGCAGCACCCGCCGACCGGTCGCCGCCTCGATCTCCTTCGCCGCGGTCTCACAGGCCGCGAGCTTGCGGCTGGCGATGACAACGTCCGCGCCGGCGCTCGCCAACCCTTCGGCCACGGCGCGGCCGATGCCCCGGCTCCCGCCGGTGACCAGCGCGACCCGACCAGTCAGATCGAACAATTCCGCGGACGCCCTCATTCCGCCGTCCCGATCAGCAGCGGGAGCGAGTCGACCGAGCGAACACCCGGGGAGAAGGCCAGATGACGGTTCACCGTCCGCTCCCAGCGCACGGTCTCCGGATCGGCGAGCTCAGTGGAGTCGATGTTCCCGGAACCGAGCAGCACGTGGACCTCGTCGCCCCCGTGTACCGGGCAGCCACCGATCTCGGTGTCCCGCGTCGCGACCCGAGAGACCAGCATGACCGGCGACTCCTTCCTTAATTGCTGGTAGGTGGGCTGCGGCCGCCGGGTCATCTCGCTGGTGATCACATCGAGATAGTTCTTGGAACCGCCCCCGGAGTCCTGCTGCATGCTTCGGCCCCTTTCATCGGTCGTGGGCTGCCATCACGGCGGTGTCGCTGGTGGTTTCGACGTTCTCGGCCGGCTGACCGGCCCTCCTCGTGAGCCCTGGGGGCCTTCACCATCGACACCGGAGTCGGGTCTGGTGGCGCATGCCATCGCGGCACTGTCGCCCTGAGGGCGGTCCCGAGGACGCCACGTCGCGGCCCCCGCTACCAGCGGACAGAAGGAAAGATATAGGTGACTGCATCAGATGTCTATAGATAGGCCGGAGCAGTCGGCCGACCCGGTCGGCACCGAGATGCGGCATCGGCCGGCCTCCGTCCGGTCCGGGATGCCCTGCTACTGGACGAACCCAGACTTTCCCTGTCTGGCAGGGATATTTGAGCCAGCAGGTCGTCACACCGTCCGGCGCGCCACGCGCCGTGCGCATCCGCCGTCGCCCCTCTCGCCGGCCCCGAGCAGACCCATCTCGCACAGTTATAATGAGATAACAGTTGTCTGGGTCAGCACATGATGACGGCATGGCAGCCCACCGCCTCCGGGAGGACGAGTACTGGGCGATCTCGGCGTGGCCGGCCTGCGGGAGGCCACGCCGCTGGCCGTCCGCGGGATCCGGCGGACGCCGACGGCACGGATGCATGTGAAGCGGACGCGCGGAGAGCGGTACGGTCTCATCGACTACCAGACGATGTCCTGGGCGCTTGCTGGAGTCCCCGGAACCACGTGAGGGGATGTGGGCCTTTATGGAGAAGCAGATGCCGGCCTGGGTGCCGGAGGAGTTCATCCACGGCGAAGGCTGCCGGTGAACGCACCGGCACGGCCCCTGCCGGCACGGGCATGACCGGCCCCGCGGGCTTGTCGACGGCCGCAGTCGGGGTCGGTTCACCGCCCCCTGCCGCCGGCGGTACCCTCCGCCCCTCACGTCGGTCCCGCAAGATCGCCCATCTCCTCGCTGCGGACCTGCGGCGGCAGATCCTGCGCGGCGAGTTCGCCGTCGACCAGCAGCTGTCGTCCGAAGGCGAGATGACGGCGGCGCTCGGTGTCTCGCGGGAGACGCTTCGCGAGGCTCTGCGGATCCTGGAGGCGCAGCATCTCGTCGATGTTCGACGAGGGCGTGGTGGCGGCGTCGTCGTCCGCCGGCCTGGGCTGACCGCCGTCGCACGTTATACAGCGCTGCTGCTGCAGCTGCGCGGTGCGACGATCGCGCATCTGGAGGAGGCTCGGTCGGTGCTCGAGCCGCCAGCCGCCGAGCTGGTCGCCGTCCGCTGCGGCCCTGAGGGACTCGATCACCTGGTGGCTCTGCATAGACGCGTCCACGAGGTCAAGAGCGACCCGCTGGCGTTCGCCACCGCCGTGACGACGTTCGACCAGGCCGTCACCGATCTGTCCGGTAACCGTTCCATCGCGGTGATCGCCGGCGTGCTCCGGGAGATCTACGCCGGCCAGGTGTTCGCGGCAGTGAACGAGGCGGTCGGCCCGGCGGGCGAGCGGGTCCGTCGCCAGACCATCGCCAGCCACAGCGAGTTTCTGGCCGCCGCGCAGCGGCGCGACGGGGACGCAGCCAGTCGTGTGTGGAGCGATTACCTGCTCGCCACGAGCCGGCTGTTGGTGAGGCGCAGCCTCAGCAGGCAGCAGATCGACGTCGCCCCGCTCTGGCGGGCCCAGTCCGGCGGGGCCGCAGCCGCCGCCGGCATGGGCGGTCGGATGCCGCCGGCGCGGGCGGCGACCGCTGTCACGAGCGAGATCAGAGCACGAATCGCGGAGGGCAGCCTCGCCGAAGGCGACCGGCTTCCCTCGCTCGCCGACCTGTCCACGCAGTTCGGCGTCTCCCGGCCGACGCTGCGGGAGGCGCTGCGCATCCTGGAGATGGAGTCCCTCCTGGAACTCCGCGCCGGTGACCGTGCCGGCCCGCGGGTGTGTCATCCGTCGACGCAGGTCGCCACACAGCTTGCCGGCACCGTCCTGGAGGCCCGCCACACCACGCTCGGCGACTTCTTCCAAGCGCTACGTCTGATCGAGCCGGCGCTGGTGGAGCTCGCCGCAGCACGGATGGACCAGGCATCGATACCGAGCCTGCGCGGGGTGGTGGCCGAGCTGACCGCCGCCGCGGCGGACCTGGACATGCCCCGGTTCACCGCGGCCTGGCCGCGTGGGACGGCAATCATCTTCGCCGGAACCGGCAACCCCGTGCTCGCCGTCATCGCCGAAATCATGGGATGGGTGCGGGTGGCGACCCGACCGGCACTCGCGATGCCGGCGGACGACCCATGGGCCGCGATCGCCGACCGAATCGCGGCGCAATTCGGCGAATTGATCGACGCTCTGGCCACCGGCGACTCGGCCCGAGCGCGCTCCTACTGGGTGGCTCTGCTGGACGCCAACACACCATTCGTCGAGTCGACCGGGTTCGCTGGCCGTCTGATGATCGACGTGATCGACTGAACAGACCCGCCGGGCGCCGGTGACCCGGACGTTCGAGAACAGGAATCGCTATCGCCACCTTCATGTCCGTCCGAGGGCGGTGCTGCGTCCGGAGGAAGCGACGCAGGCTGGTGCCCCCGGGGACCGGCGATCAGATGACGTGGGCGAGCTCGGTGAATGCGGCTGATAGTTGCAGCCTCGGGTTGGCGTGGCGGTCACCACCGCGGTTGAGGCGGTGACGGCGGGTCTTCCCGGATGACGCTTCGATCGGGCTGGCGCCGCAGAGAGCGGCGAAAGACGCGTCGCTGGCCAGCCCGGTCGGGGTTGTCGCCGGCGATGACGAGCATGGCCGCGGCGGTGCCCGGTCCGACGCCGACGCGAGTGAGCATGCCGGGTGCGTGCCGCTCCAGCAGGGTGGCCAGACGCCGGTTGAGGTCGTCGATCTTGTCGGTCAGCGCCATGATCCGTGTCGCGAGCTGGCGGAGTGTGTAGCGCGCGGCGCTGAAGGGGTGGTCGGCTCGACCGGGTCGAAGGCGGCGCATCGACGGACGAGTGTGGTGCGGCCCAGGCCGGCGAAAGATTCACGCAGAGCGGGGTCGGTGCGGACCAGGACAGCTTTGAGCTGGTTGACACCCCCTAGGCGCGGGCCTTGACCGTGGAGGCCTTGGCCACCGTCGCGGCCGGGGCCGGATCAATGGCTCCGGCGGACTCCACCCCACCCTCTTCTTCTTCGCGCCGGATATGTTGATGGTGCGCTCGCATCTGGGACGGGAGTCCTGTCGCGGATCTCAGCCCGGTGTCGGGGGAGGGGTGTCGTTGGCTGTGTACTGCTGCGGCGCTGATTCGATGCCGGCCGCCATGAAATTTATCAGATTCTCCAGGAGTTCGTGGGTCGGTGCGGTTTTCCTGCCGTTCCGCGCTGCCATCTGGTAGCGGGACAGGGTATGGACCGTAGTAGTCATCATAATCATCCACCGTTCGTCGAGGGCCGCCTTTTCGTGGTCTGGCAGGAGCTGGTAGAGAATGCTCATGAAAGAGGTGATCGTGCTCGCGGAAACCGAGCCCTCGAGGCCGGAGTATCCGCCTCGTTCGACGATGTAGCGGGCAAGGAAGGCCAGATAGTAGCCACCCTCGTCGAAGTGCCGGGCGAGGGAGACGACGAACGTTCTGACGAGGTCGTGGACCTGTGGGGGTCGGCCGCGAATAAGTAGGTCCGCCATCATCTCTGCCCGAACCTTCTCGCTCGTGGCGGCGTGATACGAGATGATGGCTCGGAGCAGGCCTTCGCGGTCACCGAAATGGTACTGGATGGCGACGTTGTTCTTCTGTCCCGCGGCCAGGGCGATATCCCGTAGGGGAGTCGCAGCGATACCCTGTTCCGCAAACATCTGCTCGGCCTTCGCCAGGATTATCTGGCGAGTCAGACTGCCTTTGGAGTTGGAGCGGTCCCGGTCGGCGCGAAGGCCTCCACCGTGCTTCACTCGGCGCTCTCTTTCGATACCGCGACGCACACCTGTGCCGGGTCACGTGACTGCGTTGCATGACCTGTTTGGCGTACGACTTAACTGTGCTGGACTGTCGATTGATATTGGCCATAAAAAATTCAGTATAGCACCTTAATCTGTGGTCGGCCCGGGATTTCCGTCCTGGGGCTGGATCGCTTCCCCTCGTTGCGGCTCGGCGGCCTGTCGGGGCTGGAGTGGGGACGAGGGTGGCGGTTGTTGCTCTCGGTGGTGGAGTCGATGCTCTCGGTTCTGATCTTCAAAGTTAAGTGCACTCCCTTAACTCTGTTGACACCTGATCCAGATCAACCTAAGGTTCTGTCGGCGGGAACCAGGTGTTCCTGGGGAGCGTGGGCCTCTGTCCAGGGTCCGAGGAGCTCCCGCGCGAGCAGAACTCGGAGGGGGTGATGGCGCTTTGCATGGATTAGGTCCCGGTGTGGAGCGGTCTTTTCCTGTGGTGGGCGTGCATCCGACGGCGACCGACCGCTCCATGCCAATTCTCGAGCTGGCCAGGGAGGTGGAGGCGCGCGGCCTGAGGTCGATCTCATTTCCCGAGCACACTCACGTTCCGGTCGGCAGCCGAGCGCTCGTCGAGGGATGGAGTGTCGAAGAGCGCTACCAGCGGACGCTCGACCCGTACGTCGCCTGTGCGTTCATCGCCGCGACAACCTCCCTGGAGGTCGGTACCGCGGTGTCCCTCGTGGCGCAACACGACGCCATTGCCCTGGCGAAGGCCATCGCCACGCTGGACCATCTCAGCGAGGGTCGGGTTTTTTTAGGCGTCGGATTCGGTTACAATCGCCAGGAAATAGAGGGCCATGGTGTCCCGACAAAAGATCGTTTCCTTGTGGTCGAGGAGACGGTCGCGCTGATGCGGGCGTTGTGGACCGAGGAGATCGCGGCTTTCCGTGGCCAACACCGGAATCTCTCGCCCTCGCGCTCCTGGCCCAAACCCGCGCGGCGGGGCGGTCCTCCGGTGCTGCTGGGGGGGCGGCCTACCGAACGGAACTTCGCCCGCATCCTCGCCTGGGCCGACGGCTGGATCCCCGCCGGCATCGGGGTGACAGAAAAGGTCGCCTCGTCCCTGAAGGACCTCTGTGCCCGGTGGAACGATGCCGGTCGAAAAGGTGCCCCGGAGATCTGCTGCTTCCTCGCTCCGGGGTCGCGTGACGAGATGGCGAGGCAGATCGGGCGTGCGGCTGAACTCGGTGTGCAACGCCTGAGTGTCCGCCTCGAAGAGCGGCCGCGAGACCTGGTTCTACCTGTTCTCGACGAGCTGGTGTCCGCCCTGGTGCTCTGATGTGACGGTCCCCGACTTTTCTGTCGTCTTTCTCTGCGGGTTCGAGGGCTGGAAGGCAGGGGTGGTGTCAGTGAAAAGCACCGAAGCCGAGGTCTGCGCCGAAAATGATCGAGGTGCCTGGATGAATGTTGACGATCTTGTCATGGTCAGTGTCGATGACCACGTGATCGAGCCGCCTGGCGTTTTCGAGGGCCGCCTGCCGGCCCGATACGTCGACGTGGCACCGCGGTTTTTCCGGAGATCGGACGGAACCATGGCATGGGTGTACGAGGGGGTGGAGATCCCCAACACGGCGGTGAATGCTGTCGCTGGCCGTCCGAAGTCCGAGTACGGTTTCGAACCTGTGTGCCTGGAGGAGATCCGCTCCGGATGCCATGATATCCACGCCCGGGTCAGGGATATGAATGCCAACGGCCTGCTGGGCTCCATGTGCTTTCCCTCCTTCGTGCGTTTCTGCGGCCAGATCTTTCTTGAGCACGGTGAGCGGGACCAGTCGGCCGCCATGGTGCGCGCGTACAACGACTGGCACGTCGACGAGTGGGCGGGCACCTATCCGGGTCGTTTCATCCCGCTGGCGCTGCCCATGATGTGGGACCCCCACCTCGCCGCAGAGGAGGTGCGCAGGGTGGCCAGGAAGGGCTGCCACGCCGTCACCTTCTCGTCGAACCCGCACGCTCTCGGGCTGCCGAGTCTCTACACCGACCACTGGGACCCGTTCTGGCGAGCGTGCGTGGAGGAGGGCACGGTGGTCTGCATGCACCTGGGCTCGTCCTCGCAGGTGCCGAAGACCTCGCCGGACGCACCCACCGAGGTGATCTACTCGCTGTCACCGATCGGGCTCATGGAAGCCGCCTGCGACATTCTGTGGTCACCGGTGCTGCGGAAGTTCCCCGAGCTCAGATTCGCCCTGTCCGAGGGCGGGATCGGATGGGTGCCCTACTTCCTGGAGCGTGTCGACTACATCTACAGCCAGACCCGGCACTGGACTGGAATGGATCTCGGCGGCCGGCTGCCCTCCGAGATCTTCAGCGAGCACGTGATCCTGTGCTTCATCGACGACGCCGTCGGTGTCGACAACCGCCACCGTCTGAACATCGACAACCTCACCTGGGAGTGCGACTACCCGCACTCGGACAGCACCTGGCCGCGGTCGCCCGAGATGGCGATGCGCTATCTCGGTGGGCTGCAGGACGCGGAGATCAACAAGATCACCCATCTGAACGCGATGCGCCACTTTCACTACGATCCGTTCACTCACATCCCCCGCGAGCAGGCGACGGTGGCGGCGCTGCGTCGCCGGGCGGTCGGCTGGGACGTCGAGGTCCGCCCGACGGCCCACCTGCGGCCGACGGCGGCGTCGCGATAGCGCCGAAGCGCGTAGGGGAGCGGAGAGCGCGGTCGGACTGGCGATCGAGAGAGACGGACGCGGCGGTGGGCGGAGGCCGGGTCGTCGAGGTCTCCGCGCGGGCGTTCGACCCGTCGGCCGGCGCGCTGTGCTCTCGCTGTCCGGGAGGGCGTGCTCCTGCCGTTGGGAAGCCGGTGAGACGTGCTCGGCAAGGTCTCGGAACTGCTCGACGACCCCCAGGGCTGGAGCGAACGGATTCGCGCAGCTGGTCGACCACGGCGGCGGACACCGTCTCCGCTGGTCGACTCGCCCGTCCAGCCCGATCAGACCCCGACGCTGCGGCGAGCGCCCGGTTTCGGGCAGCAGTCCGACGCCGTCCTGCGGTCCCTCGGATGGGACACCGACCCTGTGCTCCAGACGAAGATCGACGGCGCCGTGATCTGGTCCGGCTTCGCGCGAAAGCGGGGGCGACACTGCCTGGCCTCGGCGGAAGGGAGTGATGGCCGAACCATGCAGCTCAGGGACAAAGTCGTCGTGATCACGGGTTCGGGTAGCGGGCTCGGTGAGGCGTGCGCGCACCGATTCGCCGTCGAGGGCGCGACGGTCGTCGTCACGGACATCGATCCGGCCGGGGTCGGGCGGGTGTCTGCCGTAGTCGGCGGTGTCGGCATGGTGGCCGACGTCAGCATCGAGGAGGAGGTCCAGGACAACGCCCGCTGGGAGTGGGCCTGGAAACTCCATGTGATGTCGCACGTCTACTCTGCGCGGGAGGTCCTGCCGGCGATGCTCGAGCGGGGCGACGGTTATCCGTCGCAGACGGCCTCGCTTGTCGCACTGTCCACGCAGATCGACAAGGCGACGTACTCGGTGTCGAAGCATGCCGCGCTCGCGCTCTCCGACGACTACGAGCGTTGGCCGGACGAGACCGCGGCGCGGCGTACCTGACACACGATCACCCGGCGCCGCCGCGCCGGTTGTGCGCCCATGTGTGCCCCCACCGAAGGAAGAAAGGAAAAGTAGATCATGGACGACCTAGGTGCAGCCGGTCTCCGGTTCGAACGGGACGGTGTGATCGGCTGGTGTGTCATCGACCGGCCGGAGGCGAGGAACGCCTTCACACCGGCGATGTACTTCGGCCTCAAGCGTGCGGTTCACCTGGTGAACAAGGACCCGGAGCTGGCGGCTCTGATCATCACCGGGGTGGGGGACACCTTCGCGCCCGGGGGTGACCTGGGCGGGCGGTCGCTGCCCGGCGATGCGCCGGTGCCCGACATCGGACACGAGACGCTGCCGTTCCTGACGATCCGGGACAGCCACGCGCCCGTGGTGGCCGCCGTCAACGGCATCTGCCAGGCGGGGGGTCTCCTGGTCGCCATGATGGCGGACATCGCCGTGGCCAGTGAACAGGCGAGCTTCCGGGTGCCGGAACTGTTGCGGGGGATCGTCGACGCCACTTTCGCCGCGGCTCTGCCCGCGCATGTCGGCGTCGCGGTGGCCCGGGACCTGCTGCTGTCGGCGCGCCGGTTCGACGCACACGAGGCGGTGCGCCTCGGTGTGATCAGCCGGGTGGTGCCGCGCGAGCGGCTGCGGGAGGCCGCCGTGGAGGCCGTGGGTGAGATCCTCCAGACCGGCCCGCTGGCCCGAATGCACGTCAAGCGGATGCTTAACGAGCGCTACGGGCTGGTCGACTACCAGACGATGTTCGGATCTCTGGAAGGCTCTCCCGAGCCGCGCGAGGGCATGAGGGCCTTCATGGAGAAGCGGGCGCCCGTCTGGGTACCGGAACGCTTCGCGGGCGACAGGGGGCGGAGGTGAGTCACTTCACCTGGTGCGAAAGTCAAGGGCGGATTCAACCGGTCGTTGAACCGCCCCGGGAAGGTTGGAGGCTCTAGGTTGTGACTGTGGCCTGGGGTTTCTGGGCTGTCGGGTAGTAGTTAG
>NZ_JALKFY010000696.1:0-9556 GCF_023242985.1 Frankia sp. Mgl5
CCACCCGACCAGGATCCGGATCATAAAGACCCGCCACATCCCAACCCCGATCCACCGGAAACTCCGACACCGCGTCGGTGCCCTCCGCCAGCAGCCGCCACAGCTCTGCCGGCGAGTCCACCCCGCCGGGCAGGCGACATCCCATGCCGACGATCACGATCGGGTCGTCCCCGGCCGCGCCGGGCGGGCCGGGTGCCGGCGTCACGTGATTCCCGGCGAAGGCCGGTTCCGCCGCCCCGGCCGGTGCCGGGTCGCCGTCGGGGGCGCCGGGGAACTCGGCGGCCAGGTACTCGGCGAGGGCGGTCGACGTCGGATGGTCGAAGACCACGGTGGTGGGCAGCCGCAGCCCGGTGCGCTCAGCCAGCCGCGCCCGCAGTTGGACGGCGGTCAGCGAGGTGGACCCGAGATCGACGAAGGCGCGGTCGGCGGGGATCTGGTCGGCGGCGTCGTACCCGAGGACGGCGGCGGTCTCGGCCCGCACCAGGTCGAGCAGGAACCGTCGCCACTCGGCCGGGCGCATCGTGGCCCGGCGCCCGAGCAGCGCCGCCGGCCCGTCGCCGCCGCGGTCACCGGCCTCCCCGCCGGCGACCGGTCCACCGGCGGGTCCCGTGGACGGGTCGGGAGGGTTCAGGACGGCGCGGACCTCCGGCAGGTCGCCGAGCAGCGGGCTGGGGCGGGCGGCGGTGAAGGCCGGGGCGAACCGGACCCAGTCGACGTCGGCGACGGTCAGGCACCGCTCGTCACCCACTGCCTCCGCCAGCACGGCGACCGCCTCGTCCGGCGGCATGGGAACCAGCCCGCGGTCCCGGAGGTGGCCCGCGATCGCGGGATCGACGGCCATCCCGCCCTCCGCCCACGGCCCCCACGCGAGCGCCGTGCCGGCCAGCCCGCGCGCGCCGCGGTACTCGGCCATCGCGTCGAGGTAGGCGTTGCCCGCGCTGTACCCGCACTGGCCGCCGCTGCCCCAGGTGCCGGCGATGGAGGAGAACAGCACGAAGGCGTCCAGCGGCCGGTCGCCGACCAGTTCGTCGAGGACCCGGGCGCCCGCGGCCTTGCCCGCGAGCACCTCGGCGAGCTCGGCGACGTCCACGTCCTGCAGCGGTGTGAACCCGCCGGCGACGCCCGCGGCGTGGACTACGGCGGTCAGCGGGCAGTCCGCCGGTATGGCCGCCAGCACCTCCGCCAGCGCGTCGCCGTCCGCCGCGTCGCACGCGGCCACGGTCGTCGCCGCGCCGCGCCGGGCCAGGTCGGCGACGAGTTCGGGCACGCCCGGGGCCGCCGCGCCCCGACGGCTGGTCAGAACCAGCCGGGCCGCCCCGGCATCCGCGCACCACCGCGCGACGGCCGCGCCGAGCGCCCCCGTCCCACCGGTGATCAGCACCGTTCCACGCGGCCGCCACCCGCCACCGGCGCTGTCACTGTCGCTGTCGGTGTCACTGTCGCTGTCGGTGTCGCTGTCGGTGCGGGCCGTTCGGGCCGGTGCGAGCCGGCGGCCGAACACGCCCGACGGGCGGATCGCCACCTGGTCCTCGCCCGGCCCGCCCTCGAGCACGGCCGCGAGCCGGTCGGCCGCCGTCCCGTCGACGGCCGGGGGAAGATCGACCAGGCCGCCCCACCGGCGTGGCAACTCCAGCGCGGCCACCCGCCCCGCGCCCCACACCTGCGCCTGTGGTGGGCTCGTCACCGCGTCGGCTCCGCCGATCGACACCGCCCCCTGCGTCACGCACCACAGCGGCGCCGCGACCCCGGCGTCGCCGAGGGCCTGCACCAGGGCCAGCGTGCCCGCCAGGCCCCGGGTGACCGGCTGACGGCCGGGCAGCTCCCGGACATCCAGCGCGAGCAGGGACAGCACCCCCGCCAGCGGGACATCCACCGAACACTCCGGAACGTCACAGCCCGGAACGTCATGCCCCGGAGCGTTGCGCCCTGAGACGTCCCGGGCGGCCGGCGGCGGGTCGAGCGAGGCGAGACGGGCGGCCAGCGAGCTCCGGTCGGCTGCGGCGGGGTCCACCTCGAACCGGACGACCTCGGCGTCCCTGCCCTCAAGACCCCGGACGCAGCTCTCGACGCAGTCGCCGACACTGTCCTCCGCGGTCAGATCGGCGGGGATCACCACCAGCCACCGGCCGGGCCCCGCGGCCTTCGTGGCCTTCGCCGTGGGCACCGGCGTCCAGGTGACCCGGTACCGGCGGACGGCGGGCGGCCGGCCCGGCGTCACGCCGTCCGCGGTGGAAGGCTCGCCCGCGGTGCCCGGGGTGGGCGCGTTCGCGGTGGCGAGGTGGTCGCCAAGCCAGAAGCGGCGGTGCTGGAACGGGTAGGTCGGCAGATCGACCCGGCGCGCGCCGGCGAAGAACGCCGCCCAGTCGACATCGGTGCCAGCCATCCACAGCCTGCCCACGGCCCGGGCCAGCGCGGGCTGCTCCGCCTGGTCACGGCGCAGGCTCGGGACGAACACGGCGTCGGAGCCGGCCGGGAGGCAGTCCTGACCCATGCCGCAGAGCACCGCGTCCGGGCCGATCTCCAGGAAGGTCCGCACGCCCCGCTCGTGCAGCCGGTCGACGCCGTCGCGGAACCGCACCGCGGCCCGGACCTGGCGCACCCAGTACTCTGCCGAGCACAGCTCGTCGGGAGCGACGATCGCACCGGTGACGTTGGAGACGACCGGGACGCCCGGCGCCCGGAAGGTCACGCCGCGGGCGACCGCGCGGAACTCCTCGAGCATGCCGTCCATGTGCGCGGAGTGGAACGCGTGCGAGACCCGCAGGCGGGTCGCCGTTCCGCCGCGGGCGCGCCACCGCTGGGCGATCTCCTCGACCGGGCGCAGGTCTCCGGAGACGACCACCGACTCCGGTCCGTTGACCGCCGCGACGTCCACCGCTCCCGACGCGGAACCGGATGCGGCCGCCGCGCGCGCACCCAGCTCGGCGATCAGCTCACGGGCCTGCTCCTCCGACGCCCGCAGCGAGACCATCGCGCCGCCGGTCGGCATCGCCTGCATCAGCCGGCCTCGCGCGGCGACCAGCGCGCAGGCGTCGTCCAGGTCGAACACGCCGGCCACGTGCGCGGCCACCAGCTCGCCGACGGAGTGCCCGAGCAGCGCGTCCGGCCGCACGCCCCAGGACTCCAGCAGGCGGAACAGCGCCACCTCGAGCGCGAACAGCGCCGGCTGGGTGAACTCGGTGCGCTCCAGCGCCGCGTCCGGGAGCGGGCCGGCGAACACGACGTCCCGCAGCGGCCGGGGAAGATGCCGGTCGAGGCGGGCGGTGACCGCGTCGAACGCCTCGGTGAACACCGGGAACCGGCCGTGCAGCGACCGGCCCATCCCCGGGCGCTGGGAGCCCTGGCCGCTGAAGAGGAACGCGAGCCGGTCGGTCTGGCGGTCCGGGCGTGCGGAGCCGCGGATCAGTGCCGCCGACGGTTCGCCCCGCGCCAGCGCGCCGAGGCCGCGCAGCATGCCCTCCCGGTCGCCGGCGACGACGGCCGCGCGGTGTGCCAGCGCCGCGCGCCCCGCCGCCAGCGACCAGCCGACATCGGCCAGGCCCGGCCGAGGCTCGCTCTCGACCCGGGCCGCCAGGCGGGCGGCCTGCTCGCGCAGCGCCGGCTCCGACCCGGCCGACAGCAGCCACGGAAGCTCCTCGCCCGCCGGGGGATCACCCCCGGGCGGGTCACCCGCAGCCTGGTCACGGCCGCCGGTATTCGGTCCGGCCTGGTCGAGCCCGGCCTGGTCGAGCCCGGCCTCGTCGAACCAGGGTGGAACCGGCTCGGCGCGGGGGGCGTCCTCGATGATGACGTGGGCGTTCGTGCCGCTGACCCCGAAGGCGGAGACACCGGCCCGGCGGACGCCGTTCCCGTGCGGCCAGGCCACCGGCTCGGTCAGCAGGCGCACGTGCCCGGCCGACCAGTCCACCCGGGCCGAAGGCTCGTCCACGTGCAGGGTGCGCGGGAGCACGCCGTGCCGCAGCGCCAGGACCATCTTGATCACGCCGCCGACCCCCGCCGCCCCGACGGTGTGCCCGACGTTCGACTTCAACGAGCCCAGCCACAGCGGCCGGTCGGCCGGCCGGTCCTGCCCGTAGGCGGCGATGACCGCCTGGGCCTCGATCGGGTCGCCCAGCCTGGTCCCGGTGCCATGCGCCTCCACGACGTCCACGTCGGACGGCGAGACGCCCGCGCTCGCCAGCGCCGCCCGGATGACCCGCCGCTGCGCCAGCCCGTTGGGCGCGGTCAGCCCGTTGGACGCGCCGTCGGAGTTGACCGCGCTGCCACGCAGCACCGCGAGCGCCGCGCGCCCGTGGCGGCGCGCGGCGGAGAGCCGTTCCAGCAGCACCACGGCCGCGCCCTCGGCCCAGCCGGTGCCGTCGGCGGCGTCCGCGAACGACTTGCAGCGGCCGTCCGGCGCCAGGCCCTGTTGACGGCTGAACTCCACCAGGACGTCCGGGGTGGCCATCACCGTGGCCCCGCCGGCCAGCGCCAGGGTGCACTCGCCGGCGCGCAGGGCCTGCGCCGCCAGGTGCATGGCCGTCAGCGACGACGAGCACGCCGTGTCGATCGTCATCGCGGGGCCCTCGAGCCCCAGGGTGTAGGCGACCCGGCCCGAGGCGACACTGGGCAGGGTCCCGCTCATCAGGTGGCCCTCGACGACAGGCGGGGCCGTCCGCCAGGGCGGGCTGTAGTCCGCGACGGGGAGGCCTGTGTAGACGCCGGTCCGGCTGCCGCGCAGGGAGAGCGGATCGATGCCGGCCCGCTCGAACGCCTCCCAGGAGACCTCGAGCAGCAGCCGCTGCTGCGGGTCCATCGCCAGTGCCTCCCGCGGCGAGATCCCGAAGAAGGCCGCGTCGAAGCCCGCGACGTCCTCCAGGAAGCCGCCCTGGGTCGTGTAGAAGGTGCCGGAGCGGCGCGGATCGGGATCGAAGTGGGTGGCCAGGTCCCAGCCGCGGTCCGCGGGGATGTCGACGACGGCGTCGCGGCCCTCGGCGACCAGCCGCCAGAGATCCTCCGGGCTACGCACCCCTCCGGGGAACCGGCAGGCCATGGCCACGATCACGATCGGGTCGTCCGGCGGCGCGGCCGAGGCCGACGGCGCCCGCGAAGCCGCGGGGTCCGGCGCGTCGAGAACCCGTGTCCTGAGATGGTCGGCGAGACGCGCCGGGGACGGATGGTCGAACAGAAGCGTGGCGGGCAGTGCCAGGCCGAGCTCGCCGCCCAGGGCGTCCCGGAAACCGGCCGTGCTTCCTCCACCGAGCCCCAGCCGGACGAACGGCGTCCGCGGGTCGAACGGGCCGTGCCCGTCGCCCACGGCCCGGCGCACCTGCCGGAGTACCAGGTCGAGCAGAAGCCGGTGCTGTTCGGCCTCGGGCAGCCCGGTGAGGGCCTCCCGCCAGGTGGGGTGTTCGTGTCCCGCCAACGCTTCTCCCGTGCAGGTCGGGGCCCCGCGAGGACATCACCGCGCGCTGGAATCCACCCGCGGATCCATGGCGCGCCACTCGATGAATCACCCGCGGCTACCGAAGGAAAGGACCGGCGCGAACACCCTTCCTCCCCAGTCGGGACCGGAAGGGTTTCGCCGCGCGTTTTACGCGGGTAAAAGCCCAGGTAGTCGCCCTGAAGCGCCTGCCGCGCGGTGCGGCGGAACACCGCGGGTAGCGCGCCTTCCGGCTATTCCTCGACCGGCGGACTCATGCCCGCGCCCGGTCCCCCGCCTTGTGCCTGGCCCGACAGTCTGGACGGACATCCCAGCCCAATCATGTTCGGAAGAACGATCACGTCGTGTTCGAACCGGCCCGCGTGGAACCGCGGGCCACGCGCAAGAAGGGCATCACTTCGAGGGAGAATAGGCACGCTACGGCGGATACCGCAAGCAAGTTCGCACACTGTTACGCCCGCGGTCATCGGAAGCGCCCGCGAACCGGTGTTCACCGGGTCCGGATCACCCGACCTTCCTCCCGGGTCCGGAGGCCGGCCGACTCAGGCCCGGTCGGGCGAGAATTCGAGGACCTGCGTGAGCCGGATGTTGTTGCCGGACGGGTCACGGAAGGACGTGTCGATGCCGTAGGGCTGCCTGGTCGGCGGGTCGTTGAACTCCACCCCTCGGGCACGCAGCTCGTCGTGGGAGGCCTGGCAGTCGTCGGTCTCAAGGAACAGCGTCCCGCCGGCGCCCTTGGCCACCAGCTCCGCGAGCTGGCTGCTGGTCGACACGTCGAACATCGGCGGCTTCGGGATCGACATGAGCACCAGCCCCACATCCTGCTGGCCGGACGGGCCGACCACCAGCCAGCGGAATCCCCATTCACTCATGGTGACGTCCGACCGGACCTCCCAGCCGAGCGTTCCCGTGTAGAAGGCGAGCGCCTCCTCCTGGTCGTGCACCCAGAACTGCGCGTTGGCGATCCTGATCACCGCTGTCTCCTCGGCTCGGTCGGCTGCGCGGAAGAACGCGCCGGCGACGCTACGCGCGGGCGGTGACCTCGGCTTCTCCGAACGTGCGGTTGTGTGGGCGGCCGTAGGCACGGGCGACGCAGTCCGGGATCCGGATGTGGCGGCACGCGGGCGGGAACGCCGCCCGGTAGGCACCCGGCGACATTCCGAACACACACCGGAATCGGGTGGTGAAGGATCCGACACTCGTCAGGCCGACCGCGAAGCAGATCTCGGTCACGCTTCGGTCGGTGTTGCGCAGCAGCACCGCGGCGCGCTCGAGCCGGCGGGTCAGCAGGTACTGGTGCGGCGGCTCACCGAAGGCCCGCCGGAACTCCCGACTGAAGTGGGCCGGCGACAGACTGGCGGCGCGCGCCAGGTCCGCCACCGTGAGCGGCTCGCAGTAGCGGGCGTCGGCGAGATCCTTCGCCCGCAGCAGGTGGCGGGCCGGCGGCACCATGCACCGCAGTATCGCCGACGCTGGCCGCGCACTGCTCGTGGTAGTAGGAACGGGATCGTGCAACGGCAGCAGGAGGGCGGCGATCGAGACCGGGAGGCGGGAGCACCGGCCGAGGACAAGTCCCGCCAGGGCAAGCGGCGCGGGACTCCAGCCGTTGTCGAAGCCGTGTTCCTCCAACGCGCGGCACGTCAACTCCCCGCCGTGGCCGGCCGCGGCGGGCTCCGGTCGCTCCGCCGCCGGGACGTGATCATCGATTGACACCGGAACAGGAGTGAACGCATAATTCTTGATTCGATGCCCGGGCGAGAATCGCGACGGCGGGAACCGCACACGTACCCGTCCAGTGGTCATCGGAATTTTGACCGGACAGATGGCCCCTACCTACGACGCGATAAGATCTTTCACTATGGGCTGTCGTCCTTTTACTTTGAGTAATCGCAGAATCGTCGGTCTGTCGAGCCGGCTCGGCGCGATGGTCGTTGCCGTCATCATGTTCGCGGGCTGCTCCAGCGATTCGGGCGGTAGTGCCTCACCCGAATCGACGTCGCTGACTTCGAGCCCATCCCCCGTGGTCGGGACGAGCCGGCCGCCTTCGCCTTCGCCAGTGCCGGTGCCGACGCCGCTGCCGACCTCCGCGTACCCGCCACTTGCCGGCTTCGGTGAGGTGCACGACATCGGCAGGGTGGTCGGCATTTCCGACGGCCCCGATGGCACCGTGCTGAGCCTCGACCGGTCGAAGTACGTCCTCTGTACCCCGCAGTCCGGTGACGCGGAATCCTGCCTCGACGGATACCGCATCGACGACGTCGAGGGCGGGACGCTGAACTACGTGGTGACGCCGACGGTCAGGGTCGTTCTTTCGGTGCGGCCCGAGGAGTACGAGACCGGTGACCTCGCGGACCTGCGGGAGTTCGTCGCCGCCCGTCCGTCCAGCCTGATGATCCTGCGGCTCGACGCGGGAGGACGCGTGATGGCCGTCGGCCAGCCCTGGCTTCCGTGACCTCGCCGGACCGGCTGTTCCAGCCCGTCCGGTCGCGGCCGGACTCCGGGGCCGGGCCCCGCGGCCCCGCGGCCCCGGAGCCACCTAAGCCGTATCGGGCGGGCGGGTCCGGTTGGCGCTCGCGGGCAGTGGCAGCGGACCGGGTGGGGCGAGGTAGTGGCCCTGCGCCTGGTGCACGCCCGCGCCGATCAGGACACCGAGCTCCCGCGCGGTCTCGACCCCCTCGGCGAGGACCAGGCTGCCCGTCTCTTGGGCGAAGTGCACCAGCGCGGCGGCGAGCGCGCGCCGCGCCGGATCAGCGTCGATCCGCCGGGTGAGACACTGATCCATCTTGATGAAGTCGGGCTGGAGCTGCACAAGATGATGCAGGCTGGCGTAGCCGGCACCGACGTCGTCCACGGCGATCCGGACTCCTTCACGGCGCAGGACGCCCAGCGCGCAGCGGACCGAGGGATAATCCTCGACCTTGTCACCCTCGGTGACCTCGACGACGAGTCGGTCGGCCGGGATATCGGCGATCGCATCCGCCAGCCGCCCCGAGAGGATCGTGGCCGGTGAGGCGTTGACCCCGAGCCCGAACTCGGGCGGCAGGCAGGTGAACGCGCGCAGCGCCGACCGGATCGCGGACAGTTCGAGTGCGGGGCCGAGGCCCACAGCGGCGGCGTCGGCGAACCAGCGCTCAGCGCCACCCGAACCGGGCGGGAACCGGGCAAGCGCCTCAGCCCCCACGCAGTCGAGCGACGGCAGGTCGAAGACCGGCTGGAAGACCATCGTCGGGCCGCCGCTGTCGATCAGCCGCCAGATCCGCCACCATGCCGCCTCCCGGTACTCCCCGCCGGACCGCCGATCGGAGATCGAGGCGGAGAGCACCTCTGCCAACAAGGCCAGCGAACGCGTCTTGCGAGCGGGCATCGCCACATCGGCGTCACGGCTCAGGCAGCACAGCATCCCGTACAGACGGCCGTCCGCCAGGGTCACCGGAACTCCGATGTACGAGCCGATCTCGGGCCGGCCGGCCAGCGGCCCCCCGGTCGCCTCCACCCCGGTCGTCGCCGTCCCCGCCGCCTCGGACGTCACCGCCCCGGACGTCACCGCCTCCGGGCGGATCCTGCGGACGACCGGAGACGGGCGTTCGGCGGGAGCATGCGAGCGGTGCGGGCCGGGATGGAGCACCGTCGAGCCGGGGTGGACACCGAAGGCCGCGGCGTCGCCGTCGCACGCCTCGATCACCTGGGCTCCCCCGATCAGCCTGGAGAACCAACAGAGATCCATGCCCAGGCGGCGACGCGCGGTGGCGAGCAGCCCGGCCACCGGGTCCGGTTCGGCCGGATCCCACCGGGACGGCGGCGTGGCGCCGCCGCGACCACAGGCGTCGGTCACGTGCACCTCCCCACGCGGCACTCGCCACCATGTTTCCCACGCGTCCACCAGGAACACGTCACCCGGACCACAGTTCCGATCGCCGAGTGGAGTCCACGCACGTGGTGTACGGATAGCGATCATCTAGCGACTCGCCGGAGTGGCGGTCTGTGACGCAAAGCGACCACAGTCGTATCCGACCAGCGGAGCCGTACCCGACCAGCCGGCGGACAGCCGCCCGGATCATCGGCCGGGAAAAGGTCCGGAAATACAGGTGGGGGCTGCTCCCGGCCACAGCCAGAAACAGCCCCCACCAAAAGAAG
>NZ_JALKFY010000697.1:0-9362 GCF_023242985.1 Frankia sp. Mgl5
GCCCGCCACGAATAGAGAAGGTCGGGCGTGAAGAAGCACACGCCGGCCCCCACCCGCCGTCGACCGAAGATCAGCTCACCGCGCAGGACGTAGTTCAGCTGATGGGTGCCGTGGCGATGCGGCTTGACCTTCTCACCCGGTGCGGCCGTCTCGTGGTAGACGCTCAGCTCCGGTGAGTTGAGGATCGTCCTCGTGACGAGATCCCGGCCGAAAAGATCGAAGTAAGGCTGGGCCTCCGCGGAGTCACCCATGATGTCGACATTCGTGCGGCCTGGCAGCTCGGTGACGTCAAAGAAGAACTGCCGGGGCCTTTCCTGGTTGCTCTGCCGGTCGGTCTCGTCGGCCATCGGTCCTCTCCCTTCAGTGCGTTGGTCGCGTCAGTGCGTTCGTTGTGCTCGGAGTCGTTCGAGATCGCTCGTCGCCGCACCGCTGGGGCGCGGGCGCGGCGCGCCTCGTGTCGCAGCCGTCTCGGGTCTCGGTCCTGAGGGCGGTGCCGGCGGGTCCGACGTTCCCCAGGTCGCCCGGGAGACCGCCGCCGTCGCCGCGCGCAGGCGCCTGCCGAGCCTGGGGATGTCGGCGGCCTGCATCTGCTCGTAGAAGCCGACGAGCGAGATCGCCAACGGGACGTTTCCCTCCGGGTCGATGATCGGCGCGGCGAGGTTCATGATCGGAAAATGCTGTGCTGCTTCCATCTCGACCAGCACGTACTCCTCGAAGTCCCGGAGCAGGTCGGCACCGTCGACGCTGCGGGGACGCGGCCGGCCGAACCCAACGGCGTAGCCGCGTTCCCGTACGCGGGCCAGAGCCTGCGTGTAGCGCTCGTGCTCCCGGGCATTCGCCGACGGCGCGACTCTGGCGCCAGCGCTGGATGCCCTCCGGGCCGGCCCAGGCCAGGAACACCGTGCCGACCGGTGGAACAAGCGCGAACCTGCTGCCGGCCCTGACGTGCACAACCAGCGAAGCGGGCGAGTTGGCGATCGCCAGGACGACGATCTCGTCGTCGACCACGGTGCTGGCCACGAAGTCGAGGCCCAGGTCGCGGCTGAGCGCGGTCATCTCGGCGCGTGCTCTCGGCAGCGCGTCGTGCTCGGTCAGGAAGGTCTTGGCCAGGGGCAGGATCGACGGCCCGAGGGAGTAGGTCTTCCCGGCACGGCGCAGCAGATAGCCCTGGTCGCTGAGGAGGGTGACGACGGCGTGACAGCTGGCCTTGTTCAGGTCCAGCCGACGCGCGATCTCGGAGAGGCCGAGCGTTTCGTCCGGGTGGTCTGCCAGCAACTCCAGTACATCGAGGGCTCGCTCCACCGCGGGAACCTGACGTCCCATCGACTCCTCCAGCCCGCCCGGTGGCCGTACGGGGTGGTTGCGCCGGCCGTCACCCTGGACGATTCATGATCATTTAAGCGGCGAGGTGAGCGTATCCGCTTCGGTAGTAGAGAAGGGGCGACGCGTCGGAGTCGTCGATCGCGAGATCGTCGACTCTCCCGATGACGATGGTGTGGTCGCCCGCCTCGTGGAGGGTGTCGATGCGGCAGTCGATCCACGAGGCCACACCGGGCAGGATCGGGGCTCCCGACGGTGCTGGCCGCCAGGCGACGTCCCGGAAGCGGTCCGCGCTGCGGACGGTGAACTGGCGCGACAGATCCTCCTGGCCCTTGGTCAGGACATTGACGCAGAACCTGCCCGTGGCGCGGATCGACGGCCACGTGGTGGAGGTGTGTGCGACGCAGAACAGCACGAGCGGGGGAGTGAGCGACACCGAACTGAAGGAGTTGGCGGTAAGCCCCACTGGGCCGTGCTCCGGGTGCGCCGCGGTGACGACCACGATCCCCGTCGCGAACGTCCCGAGCGCGTGCCGGAAGGCGTTGACGTGGTCGGTGGCGGGATTGGGGCCGCGGATGCCGCTCATGTCACGAGCCCCCGAGCCCCCGAGCCCCACGCCGGTCGACTCCGCGTACCCACGGCTGCGCGAGTTCCATGTGATCATTTCTGTGTTCTCCACGATGCTGACTTGATCTTTAACCTGTGCGGCGTGGTCGTGGGGTCGTGGACTTCTTCGTCTGTCGTTTGGTGGAGTCCGGTTTGCCTGCTATGTGTACGTCGTGGCGTGGGCCTGTATTCGATCTCCGTCGAGTGATCGAGGTCGACGAGGTCAGTCCACGGCCGAGCCCCGGGAACATGTCCTTCTGGGAGCCTGCGCTGTGCTCGACTACGCCGCGCGGTCGCGGCGCAGGCGGTTCGTCGGCCGGGTGACGAGCCGCAGCCGGGGCCGCGCCGACCCTTCGGTCAACCCCCCTGCGCTGACTGTCTCTGGCCGGTCCCACCGACCACGGCCCACCCTGCCCGCCGGTGGCCGCCGAGGATCGGTCGTCGGGTGGGTCAGCGAGGACGACCAGATAGCCCACGATCAGAAACGCGTGGCTGAGCACCCTGGCTGCCGATACCTCCCCACGTGCCACATCGTTGATGGAACAGCAACGACAGGATCGTGACGAACGCGGTGAGCAGGGGTACCAGGCCCTCGGCGACGCCTCTGCGGGCCGCCGCGGGCAGGAAGCCGGCGCCTACCGTGAGGTTCCACGCGGCCGACTCGTGGGAGAGGTGCTCCGGCGCGGAAACCCCGACCACGCCCGCGGAGTGCGTCACCGGATGCCCGGACAGCGCCCCGGCGTCGAGGACCTGCAGCGCGCCGAGGCAGAGCTGCGCGAGACTGCCGCCGCGTCCCGGTACCAGGCACGGCACCCGGCGCACTGGTCGAGATGCCCGTCCACGAGCGTATCGGCGTGCCCGGGATCCTCGCCGTCGATCCGCGCGGACAGCGCCTCGCGCCAGCTCTCACACCCCAGGGCTGCATTGTCGTCCCGGCACCGCCAGAAGTTCCAAACCCGACAACCGGGTCGCCCGCGCCCGCGCCGATCTGATCACCGTCTACCAGGACCACGGCGTTCCTCGGAGGCAGCGATCACTTCTGAGGCCCTCCGAGGCGCCGAAGATCTTCCCGAGGTCGCGCAGCATGGCGTAGCTGTCCTCGACAGTCGGCGAACCGGACGTCATCCCCGCCTCGCCGCAGGCGCTGGCCGGCGCGTAGCTGTTGGCGCCGATCTTGAGCAGGTCGACGCCGCGTCGCGAAGCCGGACGCGGCGTCGAACCCCCGAGCCCGACTCCCTACAAACGTCTTTTGGTATCAAGAGTGGCACTAAGTGCAGTGTTAGGCATAGAGTGCCAACATGGCTGAGGTACGAGTGATTGCAGCTGACGACTGAGAGGTCCGCATGGGCCGCGACGGTGGTCGTCCACGAGCTCCAGATGGACGAACAACCGGGATGAACCAGGTCGGCGAGCTGCGAGGAGGGATGTCATGGACCTTTCTGGGGTGGGGGCATGAGCCACCACTCGCGCTTCGGAGACCAGTCGGGGCCGTCGACGCCGCCGCGGAACTAGAGGAGCTGGCTTTCAACGCGGTGTGGGCCCTGACCGAGGACGCCGGTGTTCGACGCCGTTGGTCATCTGCCGGCGGTGACCCGCCGGATGGTCGTCGCGACCGGCGCGCTGAACCGGTGGATGCACACACGACGGCGGAGACAGCCGCGTCGTATGCGTCGCTGTCGCCGGCCCATGACGACCGGTTCCTGCTGGGTATCTGACAGCCGATTGGGCGCCATGGCGGTGGCTTGAGACGGGAAGTGAGAGGAACAGAGAGATGGACGACCATACGCTCTATCTGGTGTTCTCGAACCCGGTCGAGGGAAAGGAGCGCGAGTTCAACGCGTGGTACGACACAGTGCACGTCCCGGAGGTGCTGGCCACCCCGGGGATGCTTTGGGCCCAGCGGTACGTCGTGCGCGAGGCGGAGATCAACCGCGCCGTGGGCGGGGCGACTCCAGCGCACCGTTATCTTTTGGTCTACGAGATGGAGGGCGACGTCGACGCCATTATGGCCAAGGTCCGAGAGGCCGTGGCCTCCGGAGGGATCGTCATGAGCGACACGCTCGACCTGGGGAATGTATCGATGTCGTTCTGGACGGCACTCGGGCCGAAGGTGCGGCCTGAATAGAGGGACCTGTCTGCCGAATCCAGGATCGGGCCGAGCGCGAATATCCGTTCGTAGTTGCGGCACCACACATCTCCAATCGGCCGGGGCCGCGACCACAGTGAACGCCGAGGATGTCAGCCCGCCCGGGCTGCAGCCAAGCCCCGGTGCAAGCGCGAGCGTGACCGGCTGGAACGGGCGGGCCATACCACCTCAAGAGTGTTATGTAGTGCAAAAAAGACAACACCTCGGCATGGCCGCAATTCATTACGTTACCGACGGTGGCGAAGTTGTCGACGACGGAGGCGGTCAGCCACTTCCCGGCCGCCTTCGGCCCGTCCTCGCTGTCCTGGCCGGGCGGCAGCAGCACGTCGCGCGGGGGTGCGCACCACCGGGACGGCATCGTTCGCGGCTGTCAGCTCGGCCATCCATTTGCGGCCGTTCTTCTCCCTGGGCGACAGCCTCGTCGCCAGCTTCCGCCCGGCCGCGGCGGCGGCCTTCGCGGTCGCCGGGCGCAGCCCCTCTGGCCGCAGTTAGGAAATCCCAACCCGAAAGATCCCGTACGCCCACCGGGGAATGGACGCACCCCTGTTCCCGGCCATGGCGGTAATCCCTGCCGGTAGACGAAAACTGACCGCTGCAAGGTCGGCTCCGGACGAGAGTGACCTCCGATCAGCCATGGGGCCGCTGTATCAGCTGGCGCCCTGTACTCCCGCGGATCCGCGGGAGTACAGGGCGTGGCCGTGGGGGTAAGATGGCAGCCACGAGGATTCCGCGAACCTGTCCCGGTCTTTGAAATGCACTCACCTCGGCGGGCGAAAGCACTCAAAAATACGTACCACCGCGCGCCGATATTTCAGCGTCACCGCGTGAGCGAGCCACCGGAGCGGCTGGTGTTATCTCGAGGAAGAACCACCGGCCTGGGTGCGTTCGTTATGGCATTTGTTCGGCACGGCGGCGGCATTCGGGTCGAGTGCGCCCAGTGATGTCCGGTGGCTGAGGGTTCGGCCGTCCGGCGGCGCGCACCGGCGGCGGGGCGCACACCGCCGCGGCAGCGCCCCAACGCCCGCTCGAACACGGCGACCACCCGCGGCCGGCGGTCCTGGTTCCCGGCCAACAGCGCGACCGTAATGGCTGAGGCACCCGGCGGGCCCGGGACGCCGCGAACACATCCGTCGCCCGCACGGGCCGAGCTGATGGCCGTCGCGATGGACTTGCTCGCCCGCAAGGGCTACGACGTGGTCACTTCGTCCACGTCCCGGAGGGCTCAGCCACTTGCGGAGGGAGCACCTGCAGATCCGTCAGTTGCGCTGACCGCACCCACAGCTGCCGGGCCAGGTCCGCGTCGCGGGCTTGGTCGTTCTTGGGGGCCTCGGGCTCGAGCCGGTGGAAGTAGGCGCCGTTGACCGTCTGCGGGTCCCCGACCGTGGCCAGGTGCAGCAGGGGTTCGGCACCCTGGTCAGGGGTGGACAGCAAAGCCCTGGCCAACCGCGAGCCCATGAGCACCCGGCTCACCGCGCTGTCCCGGCTGACATCGGTGGCGACCACCCCGGGATGGAAGGCCGAAGCGGTGACGCCCTCGCCCTGCATCCGTCGCGCGAGCTCCTGGGTGAACAGGATCGTCGCGAGCTTGGACTGCGCATACGCACGCTGGCTGAGGTACCGGCGACCTGTACTGTCCAGGTCGCCCAGATCCAAGCGCCCCCGCCGGTAGACCATGCTCGCCGTGTTGACCACTCGTGCTCCGTCCGGGGCCGCGGCGAGTCGGTCCAGCAGCAGGTTCGTCAGAAGAAACGGCGCCAAGTAGTTGACCTGGATGGTCATCTCATGACCATCGGTACTGGTCTTCCGGCTGGCGAAGATGCCGCCGGCATTGTTGGCCAGGATGTCGATCCGCCCGTAGGCGGCCAACAGGTCCGCGGCGAGCCTCCGAACGTCGTCCAGCCGGCCGTAGTCCACCAGGTGCGCCTGGCCGCCGATCCTCTCCGCGACCGCCGCGGTCTTCTGTGGTGACCGGCCCACCACCGCCACGGTCGCTCCCAACTCGCTGAACCGGCGTGCGGCCGCGGCACCAATGCCGGAACTGGCACCGGTGAGCACCACGGTCTTGCCTCGCAGATCCTGCCGTGCGCCATCCGTCATGACTCTCACTCCCGAATCTGAACCTGAGTGTCACAGTAGACGCTTGGGCTTAAGGATGCGAATCGGGTTCTTTGTGGACCCGTCTCGGTTCCGGCGAGCGCGTGGTTGACCTGGTCGACCGGGCGTCCCTAGCCGGGTCCGGGCGGGGGTTCGCAGCCTCGGTTCGCGGCGGGACGCCGTATCGGCGCAGCCGCTGGAGCTCTGCCGACGCTGGACGAAGGCCTCCGGTGGGGTGGCTCGTCGGCGACGGCATCGTCGCGGCTCGGGCTGCCGCCGAGCAGGACGATTTGAAGGACCGCGTCGCCGTGGGTGTCGTTGATCGACTTGAAGTGGTCGAGGTCAACGAACGCCGCTACACCGGTTCCCAGTTCGGCGGTATCCGCGAGACCCAGGAGATGCTCGACTTCTGCGCTGAGCACAACGTTACCGCCGACATCGATCTGATCCGCGCCGATCGGATCAACGAGGCCTACGGGCGGGCCTGACCTCGGACGTCCGCTACCGGTTCGTCATCGACACCACCACCCTGCGCTGACGAACCTCACCCGGGAAGGAGCACCGTGGCCGCAGCCAGCCCGCTGCTCACCCTGAACAGCGGCGTGCGCATGCCCGCCCTTGGCCTCGGTGTCGACCAGTCCTCGTCCGAGGGCACGGCCGGTCCCGGCCGACGGCGCATGCGGTGGCAGCCAGCCCCCCTTCCCCCACGACCAGAGGAGCCACGTCATGGCCACCTGGACCGATGAAGATCTCGACCGCGTCGGCCGGGCCGAGGAACTGCAGCTCGCGTCCCGCCGCGGGGACGGCACCCTGCGCCCCTCCGTGACGATGTGGGTTGTCCGTGCCGGCGACGATCTGTACGTCCGCTCGGCCTACGGCCCGGACAACCCGTGGTATCGCCGAGCGAAGGCCAGCGGTGCCGGTCATGTCCGTGCCGGCGGCGTGGAACGCGACATCCTCTTCGCCGACGCGGGCGCTGACGTGCATCCGGACATCGACGCGGTCTACCACGCCAAGTACGGCCGCTACGGCCCCGCGATCGTCGGATCCGTCGTCGGTGACAAGGCCGTCCCGGTGACGATCCGCCTGCTGCCGCGCGCCTGACCGTCACCTGTGGGCTGGTCCTCGTCCGGCGGGCGGAGGGCGTCGTCCTGACGTGCCGCCGGCGTCGGCCAGCTGATTCTCCAGTGGGGGCAGAACCATCCCAGGCTTTCAGCCACTACGCAATCGCGGGCGCGATCTCTTCGGCCACCCATTGGGTGTAGTCGAAGTACTCCTCGAGATGGCTGACGCTCGGTATCGGTACTGAACTCATCGTCACGCCCAGCTCCTTGAACCAGCAGAGCCGGTCGATGATCTCCTGTTTGGTCATGCCTGCCCGAACGCGTGGATCTTTCTGTATAACGTGGCCGTCACCGACTCGCGTGGTGGCGAAGCCGTAGAATACATCGGTGAGCTTGCCACTGTAGTCGGGCTGCGACTTGATGAAGGAAATCTTCGCCGGGATATCTTCGGGTCTGGTGAGGAAAGGCCACCAGCCCGATGCGTAGCGGGCGGTGCGCCTCAGCACGGCATCGGCATCACCACCGAACCATACCGGCAGGTGTGGTTTCTGGAAGGGCTTGGGTTCGAACACGACATCTCGGAAAGAGACGTACTTTCCTTCGAACTCCGGTTCCTCCTTGGTCCAGAGCTCGATGATTGCCTGAATGTACTCCTCGCTCATCGCTCCGCGCTCGCGGAAGGGAACACCCAGAGTTTCGAACTCCTCTTCCAGCCAGCCCACCCCGAACGTGACGGAGACACGGCCACTCGACATCCAGTCGATGCTCGAGAGAGCCTTGGCGGTGATGGCGGGGTGCTGTAACGGCAGGAGCGCGATGCACGAGTTGACCCGTATCTTTTCCGTGGCCCCGGCCAGATAGGCCATGGTCGGATAGGCGCTTAAGTGGTGTGGCCCCGAAAGATCGACATGGGTCTTCGGGATGATGTGGTGTTCGGGCACGCTAATCATGGCGTAGCCAAGCTTCTCGGCCCACCTGGCGAGACGCGTCTGGTCCGCGCCCGTCACTGCGGCTTCCCACGGCTGGCAGGTGGCCTTCAGTCGCAGCAGATGTGGCATAGCAAATCCCAGTCTCACGTCTTCTCCTCACTGACCCGTTTCATCGGACTTTATGCCTGGACCATTCACCGAGGTGCGCCGCATCCCTGCGGTAGGCATTGGTGATGTATGCGCCAGGTGATTCCTGCACCGCTTTGGCCACGCGGGAGTGGCGACGCGGCTGCGACGGAGTGGGTGTCGGTCAGGTGGCAGGGAGGTCGACGAGGACTTTCATGCGGCGGCCGCTTCGCAGGTCGTCGAGTGCGCTGTGCAGGTTGTGGAGCTCGATGTGGTCGACCCAGCCTGCGGTCGGGTAGGCGCCGCCGGCGATGAGCTCGATCACTCGGGAGAACACGCCGGGTCCGTATCCCAGGGATCCGGTGAGCTCGATCTCCTTGCGGGCCAGCACCCATGGCGCGAAGTCGACGTCCCGGTCGGAGAAGGCGATCCCGACGTAGCGTCCACGGGCGCGGAGCACGTCCGGGGCGAGCGCGAACGTGACGGGCGCCCCGGCCGCGTCCACCGCAACATCGACGCCGCGGCCCCCCGTCCGCGTCTGCACCGCGTCGGTGATGTCGGTGGTCTCGGGGTCTAGGACGTCGGCGACACCGAGCTTCGCGACGGCCGCCCGGCGGGCCGGTGCCGGCTCGACGAGCAGGATGTCGTCCACGCCGACGGAGCGGAGACCGAGGACGACGCCGATCCCGATCGGCCCGGCGCCGAACACGAGCGCGGACTGCCCCGGCTGGGCACCGGAGCGCAGGACGCCGTTGAACGCGACCGCCATCGGCTCCACGAGCGCGGCGTCGGCCAGGGACATCGACGCAGGGATGTGATGCACCATTGTGTGCGGGACGACGGTGAACTGGGCCAGACCGCCCCCGTGGGAACACAGGCCGTGCGTCATGACCTGGCGGCACAGCTGGGGCAGCCCGGCCCGGCATCGGTCGCAGCCCCCGCAGGAGTACAGCGGCTCGACGCACACGCGGTCACCGACCGCCACGTTGGGGACGTCCGGCCCGATGGCGGTCACCACCCCGGAGAACTCGTGGCCGACGATCTGAGGCAGCACGCCGCCGGTGAGCGGGTGCGGCA
>NZ_JALKFY010000698.1:0-9064 GCF_023242985.1 Frankia sp. Mgl5
GTGGGTGTGGGGCCTGACCTGCCGACCTATCCGTTCCAGCACGAGCGCTACTGGCTGGACGCGGACCCCTCCGGCGGGGACGGTCTCGGCGACGTCTCCACGGCCGGACTCGATCCGGTCGACCATCCGCTTCTCGGTGCCGGTGTCACCGTCGCAGGAGAGTCCTTCCCGGATACGTCCCCCGACCCGCTCGCGGCCGGTCTCACGGAAGGCGGCCCCGGCGGCGATGGCCGTCTGCTCTACACGGGCCGGCTGACGACGGATCGCCACCCGTGGCTGGCCGACCACCGTGTCGGCGGTGCCGTGGTGCTGCCCGGTTCGGCGCTGCTCGACGTCCTGGCGTGGATCGGAGACCGGGTGGGGCGGCCCGTCCTCGCCGAGCTGACGATCTCCGCGCCGATCCTGATCGACGAGCCCGTTGAGACCACCGCCGCGAACCCGGCCACCGGCACGGACATCCAGATCGTCGTCGGTCCGCCGGATGGCGAGCGGTCGCGCCCCGTCACGGTCCACTCCCGGACCAGCCCGGACGAGGCCTGGACCGAGAACGCCCGCGGAATCCTCGCCCAGCCAGCGGGCACCGCGACCGGCGGCCCGACCGATCCGACCGATCCGACCGGTCGGCCCGGCTGGGCGGCGTCGTGGCCCCCGGCCGCCGCCAGCCCTGTCGACATCGACGAGTGCTACGACAGGCTTCCTGTCGACTACGGCCCCGCGTTCCACGCGCTGCGCGCGGCGTGGGTGGCCGAGGGCACCGTCTACGCCGAGGTCACGCTCCCGGACGCGGCCGTCGCCCCCGCCGGGGGCGTTTCACCCGCGTCCCGGTGGCCGCGCTCGGGCGGCGTGGAACTCTCCGACGGCACCGACGGCACCGAGCCCTCGGACGGATATGGCCTGCATCCGGTGCTGTTGGACGCGGCGCTGCACCCGCTGGGCGTGGCCGGGTTCTTCCCCGACCCGGACCAGCCACGCCTGGCCTTCGCCTGGTCGGGGGTGCGGCTGTGGGCGACCGGGGCCCGCTCCCTGCGGGTGCGGATCGCAGCTGCCGGGCCCGACACCATGACGATCAGCGCGGTCGACGGCGAGGGCGCCGCGGTGATCGACGTCGAGGCACTGGTGGTCCGCCCCGTCGACCCGGAGCGGCTGACGGCCGGGCGCGGTGCGGCGCGGCGGTCGCACGCGCTGTTCGAGGTGCGATGGGAACAGACGGACGCCGCCGCGGTGCGCGGCACGGACTGGGCCTTCCACCCCGACTCCGCCGTTCGCGACTCCGCCGTTCGCGGCGGTAGCGGCGGAGTCACGGGCACTCCCGTGGCCGAGCGGGCGGCCCGTCCCCCGTTCGTGGTCTTCGTTCCCGCCAGCGCCACGGGTGTCGACGGTGCTGCCGGTGGGGACGCCGGCACGGTCCCGGGCGCAGCCGTCGCCGTCCGGGACGTCCCCGGCGCGGTGCGTGCCGCCGGGCTGCGGACGCTGCGCGTTCTCCAGGACTGGCTGGCCGATCCCGACAGCGCCTCGTCCCGTCTCGCGGTCGTCACGCGGGACGGCGACCTGGCCCACGGGTCGGTGCGCGGGCTGGTACGCGCCGCGCAGGCGGAACACCCGGGGCGGTTCGGCCTGCTCAACCTGGACCGGGCCTACCACCTGCCGGAACCCCCCTCGGTCGGCGAGACTCCCTGGCTGGAGGCGATCGCGGCGGGTCTGGGCGCGCCGGCCGACGAGCCGTGGGTCGCCGTCCGGCCGGCGGGGGCAGGCGGGACCGAGGTGTTGGCCGCGCGGCTGCGGCGCGCCGAGCGGGCCCCGGTGCCGGCGCGGTCGCCTCTCGAGGGAGGCACCGTCCTCGTCACGGGCGCCACCGGTGGCCTCGGCCGGCTGGCCGCCGACCATCTCGCCCGGGTCCACCGGGTGCGGGAGCTGGTTCTCGTCGCCCGGTCCGTGGCGGGGGAGGAGCAGGTCGCCGAGCTGCGCGCGACGGGTGTCACCGTGCGCGCGGTCGCCGCCGACGTGGCCGACCGCGCTGCCGTGGCCGAGATCGTCGCGTCCGTCGCCGACCGCCTCACCGCGGTGGTGCACGTCGCTGGCATCGTCGAGGACGGCGTCATCGAGGCCCTCGACGAACCGCGTTGGCACGCCGTCCTGCGGACCAAGGCGGATGCCGCCTGGCACCTGCACGAGCTGACCGCCGGCCTCGACCTCGCCGCGTTCGTGCTCTACTCCTCGGCCGCCTCAGTCTTCGGTGGCGCGGGCCAGGGCAACTACGCGGCCGGCAACGGCTTCCTCGACGCGCTCGCCCGGCACCGGCGGGCGGCTGGTCTGCCCGCGGTGTCGCTGGCGTGGGGACTGTGGCAGGAGGCCGCCGGAATGGGCGGCCGGCTGAGCGCGACCGACCGGGCCCGCATGACCCGCGACGGAACCAGGGCACTGACGGCGGCCGACGGCCTCGCCCTGTTCGACTCCGCCCTGGTGGACAGCCGGCCGGAGCTGGTCCCCGTACTGCTCGACCTGGGCGCGCTCCGGCGGCGCGACCCGCTGCCACCCCTGCTGCGCGGACTCGTGCCGGCGCCGGCACGCCGCCGCGCCGCCGTGTCGGCGGGCCCCGCGGTGCCTGACCGGTCCGCTCTGCGCGACCGGCTCGCCGCCGCGTCGGCCGGTACCCGGGACGAGATTCTGCTGGAACTGGTCCAGGCGACCGCGGCGGTCGTCCTCGGCCACACCGATCCGGCCGCGGTCGAGCCGGACCGGGCCTTCCGGGACCTCGGCTTCGACTCGCTTACCAGCGTGGAGCTGCGCAACGGCCTGATCACCGCGGCCGGGGTGCGGCTGTCGGCGACCGTGGTGTTCAACCATCCCACGCCCCGATCGCTCGCCGGCCACCTGGCGGCGCAGCTCGCCCCGGACCTCCCGGACGGGCCCTCCGTGCCCGGCGACCCGCCGCGGGCCGTCACCGCCGTGGCGGCCGGCGCCGCCCGGGGGAGCGGCGGCCGTACCCGGGAGCAGGACCGGACCGACGACCCGATCGTGATCGTCGCCATGGCCTGCCGGTTCCCGGGCGGGATCGGCTCGCCGGCCGACCTGTGGCAGGTCGCCAGCGACGGCGTGGACGTCGTCGGCCCGCTGCCGACGGACCGCGGCTGGAACCTCACCGAGCTCTACGACCCCGACCCGGACCGCCCGGGACGGACCTACGTGCGCGCCGGCGGCTTCCTCACCGACGTGACGGGCTTCGACGCCGGCCTGTTCGGGATCTCGCCGCGGGAGGCGCAGGCGATGGACCCGCAGCAGCGGCTGCTGCTGGAGACGTCCTGGGAGGTGCTGGAGCGGGCGGGTCTCGACCCGACGTCGCTCGCGGGCACGCCGACCGGGGTGTACGTCGGCACGCACGGCCAGGACTATGCGAGCGAGGTGTCCGGCGAGCGGGCGGACGAGGGATATCTCGTCATCGGCCGGGCCGCGAGCGTGCTCTCCGGCAGGGTGTCCTACGCGTTCGGCTTCGAGGGGCCCGCGTTGACCGTGGACACGGCGTGCTCGTCCTCGCTCGTCGCCCTGCATACCGCGGCCGCCGCCCTGCGGGCCGGCGAGATCGGCCTGGCGCTGGTCGCGGGCGTGTCCATCATGTCGAGCCCGGAGGGCCTGCTCGGTTTCTCCCGGCAGCGTGGCCTCGCCGCCGACGGCCGGTGCAAGGCCTACGCGGACGCCGCGGACGGCTTCGGGATGGCCGAGGGCGTGGGCGTTCTGCTGGTGGAGCGGTTGTCGGACGCGCGTCGCCACGGCCGCCGGGTGTTGGCGGTGGTGCGTGGTTCGGCGGTGAATCAGGATGGTGCGTCGAATGGTCTGACGGCGCCGAGTGGTCGGTCGCAGGAGCGGGTGATCCGGGCGGCGTTGGCGGATGCGGGGTTGACGACGGCTGATGTGGATGTGGTGGAGGGGCACGGCACGGGGACGACGCTGGGCGACCCGATCGAGGCCCAGGCGCTGCTGGCCACCTACGGCCGGCGGCCGGCGGACCGGCCGGTGCTGCTCGGGTCGGTGAAGTCGAACATCGGGCACACCCAGGCGGCCGCCGGGGTGGCCGGGATCATCAAGATGGTTCAGGCGCTGGACCGTGCGGTGGTCCCGAAGACGCTGCACGTGGATCGGCCGTCGGGGCATGTGGACTGGTCGGCGGGTGCGGTGTCGCTGGTGACGGAGCCGGTGGTGTGGCCGGAGACGGGCCGGCCGCGGCGGGCGGCCGTGTCGTCGTTCGGGGTGAGCGGGACGAACGCCCATGTGATCATCGAACAGGCCCCGGCCGCATCGACCGAACCGGCTGAGACAGAGGCACCGGCCGCACCGGGTGAATCAGAGGTAGCAGCCGGACCGGTCGTTCCGGTCGTGCTGTCGGCGGCGTCCCGGGAGGCTCTGCGCGGGCAGGCCGGGCGGCTGGCGGAATTCGTCCGGACCAGGACCGACGTCCCGGTGGCCGCGGTCGCCGCGACGCTGCTGACCCGCGCGCGGCTCGGCCAGCGCGCGGTCGCGGTGGCCGCGGAGCGCGGCGAGCTCGTCGCCGGCCTGGAGGCGCTGGCCGGTGATCTTCCTGACCCGGCCGTGGTCTCCGGGGCGGCGAGCCCTCGGGGCAGGGGCCCGGTCTTCGTGTTCCCGGGCCAGGGCGCGCAGTGGGTGGGCATGGGCGCCGGCCTGCTGTCGGGTCCCTCGGTGCCGTCGTCGGTTTCGTCGTCGGCGTTGTCGTCGGTGTTCCGGGAGACGGTGGACGAGGTCGCCGGGGCGCTGGCGGGGCTGGTGGACTGGCCGCTGGTGGACGTCCTGCGGGGGGCGGGGCCGGACGGGGCGCTGGAGAGGGTGGAGGTGGTCCAGCCGGCGTCGTTCGCGGTGGCCCTGGGCCTGGCGCGGGTGTGGCGGGAACTGGGGGTCACCCCGGGCGCGGTGGTGGGCCACTCGCAGGGAGAAGTGGCGGCGGCGTGCGTGGCGGGAGCGTTGGGCACGGCCGACGCGGTGCGGGTGGTGGTGGCCCGCAGCCGGGTGGTGGGCGCGCGGCTGGCCGGCCGTGGCGGGATGGTGTCGGTGTCCCTGCCCGCGGCGGAACTGGCTGGTCTGCTGCCACCGGGGGTGGAGGTGGCCGCGGTCAACGGCCCGGGAACGACCGTGATCTCGGGCGCCTCCGCGGCGTTGGCCGAGCTGGTGGCGGCGCTGGAGGCGCGGGGTGTGCGGGCGCGGTCGGTGGCGGTCGACTACGCGTCGCACTCCGCCCAGGTGGACGCCGTGGCCGAGGAGCTGGCGGAGCTGCTGGCGGGGGTGCGGCCGGAGTCGCCCCGGATCCCGTTCTTCTCCACGGTGGAGGGCCGCTGGATCGCGGGAGCGGAGCTGACAGGCGACTACTGGGTCCGCAACCTGCGGCGGACGGTGGGCTTCGCCCAGGCGGTCGGAGTCCTGGCGGGCGAGGGGTTTCGCTCGTTCGTCGAGGTCGGTGCCCATCCGGTGCTGGTGCCCTCGATCGGTGAGGTGCTCGAGGAGGCCGGGTTCGGTGACACGGCGGTGGTGGGATCGTTGCGCCGGGGCGAAGGCGGCCCCGAGCGGCTCCTGCGCTCCGCGGCCGAGCTGTTCGTGGCCGGCGTCCCCGTCGACTGGACGAAGGCGTTCCCCGCCGCCGCGCTGCGGGCCGCCGGCCGGCTCGGCGCGGCGGCGGAGCTGCCGACGTACGCCTTCCAACACGAGCGTTACTGGCTCGCGCCGGGAGCGCCCGGTTCCGGTGACGTGACCGCCGCCGGGCTCGACGCGACCGGTCATCCTCTGCTTGGCGCCGCGGTCGACCTCCCCGGCTCGGCGCCCGACGCGGCCGAGGTGGCGTTCACCGCCCGGCTGTCGGCGCGGACCCATCCCTGGCTGGCCGATCACGCGGTGCGCGGCGTGCGGCTGCTGCCGGCCACGGCGTGGATCGAGATCGCGTTGCACGCGGGAGACCGCGTCGGCCACCCCGTACTCGACGAGCTGTTGATCGAGGCGCCGCTCGCGGTTCCGGCCGAGGGCTCGGTCACCCTGCGGGTGATCGTGGACGGGCCTGACGCCGATGGTCGGCGCCCCGTGCGGCTGTACGCCCGCCCGGACGGCGCCACCGCGCCCGGGGACGGGGACGGCGACGGCGACGGGACCGAAGGCACCGGCCGGTGGACCCGCCACGGCACGGGGCAGCTGTCGGCCGAGGTCACCGAGCCCGGACACGGCTACGAGGCATGGCCTCCGGCCGATGCCCGCCCGGTGGACCTCGCGGACTTCTACCCGCGGCTGGCCGACCGGGGATACGACTACGGCCCGGCGTTCACGGGGCTGCGCGCCGCCTGGACGCGGGGCCGGGAGGTCTTCGCCGAGGTGGAGCTGCCGGCCGCCGAGGCGTCCGCCGAGCCCCCCGGCGCGTACGGTCTGCACCCCGCGCTGCTGGACGCCGCCCTGCAGGCGACGAACCTCGGCGCGGTGCCCGCCGCGGAGGAGGGACACGTCCTGCTGCCCTTCGCCTGGAGCGGCATCCGTCGCTTCTCCTCGGGCGTGACGGCCCTGCGCGTGCACGCCACGCCGAGTGATCTCGCCGCCGCCCCCGGGTCGCACGGGGTGAGCGTCCGGATGTCCGACCGCGGCGGCGCGCCCGTCGCCGAGATCGGCTCCCTGGTGCTGCGCGCGACGCCGCTGGCGCAGCTCGACCGGCTCTACCGTTCGGCCGGCAGCGGTGGGGCGGGGACCGCCGAGGCGCTGTTCCGGGTGGAATGGGTCGGCGTACCGACCGGCCCGGCCGGTACGCCGCTCGGGAGACCGGCGGTGTCCCCGGCGGCGGGCGCGGAGCCGCCGGAGGCGGACGTTCTCGACGTCACCGGCCGCGCGAGCGTTGACCCGACCGCCGTCCGCGCGCTGGTCGCCGACGTCCTGGAGGCCCTCCAGAAGCGGCTCGCGCCGGCCGGGGTTGCGCCGGCCGTGACCGCCCCCGGCCACGGTTGGCGGGTTCCGGACGGGCCCCTGGTGATCCTCACCGACGATCCCGCGGGTGAGCCCGCCTCGGCTGCGGTGTGGGGCCTGGTCCGCTCGGCGCAGGCCGAGCATCCAGGGCGGTTCGTCCTGCTCGGCGGTGCGCCGGAGGAGTCCCGGGCCGTGCTGCCCACCGTGCTGGCGAGCGGCGAGCCGCAGGCGGTCGTGCGGGATGGGCAGGTGCTGGTGCCCCGCCTGGCTCGCGCGGCGCGGCCCTCGGCCGACACGTCCGCTCCGGACGGTGCCTCGCCGCTCAGCGGCATGTCGCCGGTGGACGGCACCACGCTGGTCACGGGTGGCACGGGAACCCTGGGAGCGATCGTCGCGCGAGAGCTGGTGCGTACGCACGGTGTCCGGCACCTGGTGTTGCTCAGCCGCACCGGCGCGGCCACGCCGGGCGCCCCCGAGCTGGTCGCGGAGCTCCGCGACGCCGGTGCCGCGGTCGAGGTGGTCGCCGCCGACGCGGCGGACCGCGAGGCGGTGCGGGCCCTGCTGGCGGACATCCCGCCCGCGCACCCACTGACCGCGGTCGTCCATGTGGCAGGGGTGGTCGACGACGGCCTGGTCACCTCACTGGACCGGGGACGGCTCGACTCCGTCTTCCGGCCGAAGGCCGACGCCGCCTGGAACCTGCATGAGCTGACCGCTGAGCTCGGTCTCGCCGCCTTCGTGCTCTTCTCCTCCGCCGCCGGCGCCTTCGGCGGCGCGGGGCAGGGCAACTACGCCGCGGCGAACGGCTACCTCGACGCGCTCGCCGAGTACCGCGCCGGCCTCGGACTGCCCGCGGTGTCGGTGGCCTGGGGCCTGTGGGAGCGGGCGAGCGGCCTGACGGCGAGCCTGACACCGGCCGACCGCGACCGGATGGCGCGGGGCGGTGTCCGCGGCCTGTCCGACGCCGAGGGCGCCGCGTTCTTCGGCGCGGCGCTGCGGTCGCCGGACGCGGTGCTGGTCGCCGCCGCGGTCGACGTGCCGGCGTTGCGGCGGCGCGCGTCGGCCGGCGGGCTGCCGCCGCTGCTGCGCGGACTGGTTCCCGCGCCGGTACCGGCCGCGGACTCGGCGGCTCCGGACAGCCCCGGCGGTATCACCGGGACCGGCAGCGCCGGCGCCGCCTCAGCCTCGGGTCAGCCGGGGCGAGCGTTGGCCCGGCGACTCGCCGGCCAGGCGGAGCCGGAGCGCCGGCGCGTCCTGCTCGATGTCGTCCGTGCCCACACCGCGACGGTCCTCTCGCACCGGTCGGGGGACGCGGTGGGTGTCGGCCAGACGTTCCAGGAGCTCGGGTTCGACTCGTTGACCGGCGTCGAACTGCGCAACCGGCTCGCCGCGGCGGTGGGGGTGCGGCTGGCCGCGACGATGGTCTTCGACCATCCCACCCCCGCCGCGCTCGCCGAGCACCTGCTCCGCCTGCTCGACCTGGACGGTCCGGACGACCCGGACAGCCATCACGGCCTGGACGGCCCCGGTACTCCGGCGGTGCGGAACTCCTCGGTGCTCGACCAGCTCGCCCGTCTGGAACGGGTCCTGACCGGCGCCACGGACGCCCGGATCGCCGTCCCGGACGAGGTGGCCACCCGGCTGCGGGCGCTCGCGGCATCGCTGGGCCCCCGGCGCGACGGCGGCGCCGGTCTCGACCTGACCTCCGCGACGGACGACGAGATGTTCGAGCTGCTCGACCGCGGCCTCGGTTCCTGAGATCCGTCCTTCCCGATCGCTCCGTACGCCCCGGTACGCCCCCGTAAGTCCCGCGCAAGCCCTTCCACCCGAGGGAGGAGTCACCATGCCCGCCGACAGCACCCGCACGGCCGACACCCGCACGGCCAGCAGCAACTCCGCCGACAACAACTCCGCCGACAACGCCGCCGAGAACCGCGGTGCCGAACTCCGCAACGGAACAGCGAGTGACGACCGGCTGCGCGAATACCTGCGCCGGGCCCTCGCCGAACTGCAGCAGAGCCGGCGCCAGGTGCTCGACCTGGAGAACGCACGGCACGAGCCGGTGGCGATCGTGGGTATGGCGTGTCGGTTGCCGGGTGGGGTGGTGTCGGCGGAGGGGTTGTGGGATGTG
>NZ_JALKFY010000699.1:0-8513 GCF_023242985.1 Frankia sp. Mgl5
CTAGATCAAGCTCCCCAACTCGCCCTCGTCACTGGTTAACAGACATCCTCTGTCTCGAACCAGCTTGGCAGGTAGGGGGCGCCCGCTGGATGCGGGCCGGCTGGAAGGGAGGGATACGGCACCGCGAACGACTGAGGGTTGGTGGACACTGCGAGGGCACGGGCCGCGTGTCATGCTGTGGGCGGCCAGCCGTGTTCCGTAGCCGCGGGTGCTAGGTGCCCGACAGGGAGGAACCAGCATGGTGGACGGAGCCGGCTCGGCACAGCTTGCGGTCCTCATCGACGCGGAGAACGTCCCGCTGTGGGCGGTCGAGCCGCTGCTCGCCGAGAGCATGCACCACGGGAAGGTTCGGGTCAGGCGTGCCTACGGTGACTGGTCGGGCTCTCTGAGGAACTGGAAGAAGACCCTGCAGGAGCTGTCCATCCGGCCGGTGCAGGTGTTCGCCGCCGTCAAGGGGAAGAACGCAGCCGACCTGGCGTTGACGATCGACGCGATGGACCTGCTGCACTCCGGATCCGTCGACGCGATCTGCATCGCCTCCTCAGACAGCGACTTCACCCGGCTGGCCGAACGGATCCGCGAGAGCGGTCTGACCGTCCACGGGTTCGGCGAGGAGACGAAGACGAACCCGGGCCTGCCCGCCGCCTGCGACACCTTCGTCTACGTCGAGACCCTCGCGACGGACACGCCACCGACACCTACCGCGGAGCCCGGCCAGGCGCTCGTGCCCGCCCAGGCCACCCCGCCACCCCCGCATCGGGCGAGCGACGTCACGGAGACCGCCATGCCAGGCGCGGAGACCAGCACGCCGCAGGTCGCTGTCTCCGCCCCGCAGGCGCAGAAGAAGGCGCAGACAGTCCTGGCCGCGCCTCCCCGGGCGACGACCGCCGAACTGCGCGCGGACACCGCGCTCATCAGCCGGCTCCGCGACGCCGTCACGACCAACACCGGCCCCGACGGCTGGACCCACCTGTCGACCGTCGGGCTGGCCATCCGCAAGCATCCCGCGGTCGTCCTGAGGACCTACGGCTACACGCGCCTCACAGACCTCATGGTCGCGACCGACCTGTTCGAGCTCCAGCGGCACGACCCTGGCACGTCCGGCCCCGTCCACGCACGCCTCAAGTAGGCACTTCGAGCACCACGGCGACGGTGACCCGCCCACCGTGCTCGCAGCCGCGCGCCAAGAGACCGGACCAGCTCCGCCCCCATGCCAGTAGACGCGAACCGCACGTCCCGCACGAGCGCCGGGGCGACGTCGACCTCGAAAGCGCAAATTGCCAGTCGTCTCGCGCTGCCCCGCCAGTGGTACCCCTCCTGGGGGTAGTAATGGTGCGGTATGGATGTGTATGACCGTTTTGGGGCCCATTATGGGTTCGCGGTTCGCTGTCGTCGGCGTGCGACGGTAAAGCCCGACTTCGGCACTCCGTCTGTTGCCGTCATCGCGATCTGGGCAGGCTGGGAGTGAGCTGCGTGTTGCTCGGTGTGGGGGTTGGCGGATGAGATCTCAGCGAACGCCACCGAGCCGGGATCCGCCGGCGGTGGTGCGGACGGAGCTGCTGCATGAGACGGAGCAGACCCGGGTGACTCGGCTGGTGTTCCCGGCTGGGAGTGTGATCCGGAAGGAGCCGCTGGGACCTGGCTCGCAGCGGCGGCTGCGTCATGAGGTTGAGGTCCTCGAGCGTCTGGTCGGGGTCGAGGGGGTCGTGCAACTGGCGGACGGTGTGTCGACCTGCCCGGGGTCGATCCTGCTGGCCGACGTCGGCGGTGCGGTGCTGTCCGGGCGGACCATGCCACTGGATCCGGCCGAGCTGGTCGATCTGGCCGGATCGCTCGCGCGCACCGTGGCGGTGATGCACCGGCGGGGTGTGGTGCATCGGGACATCAGCCCGGCGAACATCGTACTGGGTGGGGATCGCGGCGTGCCACACCTGGTCGACTTCGCGTTGGCTACGAACTGCGTGGAGGTCGAGCCGGGGTTCCTCCACCACAACGAGATCGTCGGGACAGTGCCGTACCTGGCGCCGGAGCAGACCGGCCGGACGGGCAGCCCCATCGACCAGCGGGCCGACCTGTACGCGCTCGGGGCCACCCTCTACGAGCTGGCGACCGGCACACCACCGTTCGGCGCGGACGACCCCCTGCGGACCATTCACGACCATCTCACGCGAGTGCCGGCACCACCGTCGGCGGTGAACCCGTCGCTGCCGGTCGACATGTCGCGGATCATCCTGCATCTGCTGGAGAAGGAGCCGGACGATCGCTACCAGAGCGCGGACGGGCTGGCGCACGATCTCGCGCTGGTGCACCGCGGCGCCGCGGTGGTGCGTCCCGGCGAGCACGATCTTCCGGCACGGCCGCTGACGCCGTCCCGGCTGGCCGGCCGCGACGAGGAGATCGCCGAGCTGGGCTCGGCGTTCGCCGACGCGCTGGCGGGCCGCTGCCATGGGGTCCTCGTCAGCGGCCCGCCGGGGGTGGGCAAGACGTCCCTGGTCAACGCGCTGCGGCCGATCGTGGCCGGTGGCGACGGCTGGTTCGTGGCGGGCAAGTTCGACCAGTACCGCCGGGACCAGGAGTACGACGCAGTCCGCCAAGCGCTGCGGGCGCTGGGTCGGCTGCTGCTGGCCGAACCGGAGGCCTGTCTGGTCGAGGTGCGGGAGCGGCTCCTGCGGGCGTTGGGACCCAACGCCGGCCTGGCCGCCGCCGTCGTGCCGGAGCTGGCGGCGCTGCTAAGGGTCCCCCCGGCGCTGGGGGACCCGATGACTGCACAGGTGCGAGCACAGCGCGTTGCAGTGGAGACACTGCGCGCCGTTGCCTCCCGGGAACGCGCGGTGGTGTTCTTCGTCGACGACCTGCAGTGGGCTGGGCGGACACCGCTGGGCTTCCTCGACCTGATCCTCGGCGGCGAGGAACAGATCGAGGGACTGTTGCTGGTCGGCGCGTACCGGGAGTTGGAGGTGGACGCCACCCACCCGCTGGCGCCGATGCTCGCCCGCTGGAGCCGCCAACCGGCCGGGCCGCAGCACCTGCGGTTGGGTAATCTGCCGCCAGTAGACCAGACGGCCATGGTCGCCGACCTACTGCGCCTGTCCCCAGAGCGCGGCGCGGAGCTCGCGCGGCTGATCGCGCCGTCGACCGCGGGCAATCCGTACGACACGGTGGAGCTGCTCAACTCGCTGCGCCATGACGGCGTACTGGCCCTCGGAGACGATGGTTGGCGATGGGAGCAGGCCATGCTGCGCCGCCGACTGGACTGCGTGGACGTGACCGGGCTGCTGCGTGCCCGTATGGCTGTGTTGTCGCCGGCCGCCAGAGAGATGCTGGCCATGATGGCGTGCCTGGCCGGCCGGGTGGAACTCGACCTCTTGGAGGCCGCCGCCGGGCTTGCGGCGGATGAGATCGAGCGGCGGCTCGCCCCCGCGTTCACCGACGGGCTTCTCGTGCTGGAATCCGACGGCCGACAGAGCGTGCGCTTTCGTCATGACAAGGCCCAGGAGTCCGTCCTGAGCGGCCTCACCCCGCAGGCCGAACGCGCCATGCGACTGCGCCTGGCCCGGGCTCTGGCCGACCGACCTGAGCTGTTCGCCGTGGCGGCGGCGCAGTACCTGCTCGTGGTCGACGCCGTGCACGCCCCCGAGGAACGGCGACTGGTGGCCGGTCTCTTCCGGCGCTCTGCCGACGAGGCGAAGCTGCTGAGTAACCACCCCTTGGTGGAGAGGTTCCTGACCGCGGCGTTGAGGCTCGTCGACCCGGCGGACACCGACCAGTTGATCGACGTCCACACCGGCCGGCACGCGGCTCTGTACATGCTCGGGCGGCTTGAGGAGACCGACGAGGAGTACCAGACCATCGGCCGGCTGTGCACCGATCCGGCTCAGCGCACGGCGGCGACCCTGGTGCAGGTCAGCAGCCTCACCAGCCAGGGCCGCGCCGCCGAGGCGATGCGGCTCGGTCTCAACCAGCTGCGGCAGCTCGGCCTCGCCGTCCCGGATCGGGACCACCTCGACGCGGAGATCGACCGCAGACTCGACGCGCTCTACCAGTGGATCGGCCAGACCAGCGAATCCGACGATCTACGTCGGCCGCGAATCACCGACCGTTCACAACTCGACACCGCCAGGATCATCAACCGGCTCATGCCCCCGGCGTACTTCTCCGACCAGAAGATGCTGGCCTGGCTGACCGTGGCGACGCTGGAGATATGGGCACGGCACGGCCCGGATCCCACCTTGCTCGGCCCCGCCGGCCACATCGCCTTTGTGACCGTCGTCCGCAGACGGGACTACCGCACCGGGCGGCGCGTGATGCGGCGGATCCTCGCGGTCTGTCAGGCGCGCGGCTATGAGCCTGACATGTGGCAGGCGCGGTTCCTGTATGCAGCCGGTACCGGCCACTGGTTCGACCCGCTCGAGGACAACCTGGCTGCGGCGCGCCGCGCGCTGGAGGGCCTGCTCCAGGGCGGTGACCTACAGAACGCGTGCTGGACCCACTACGTACTGATGTCCACCATCCTGGACTGCGCACCACTGCTTGATGCGTTCGTTGCTGAGATCGACGAGGCCCTGGCGTTCACCAGACGCACCAGCAACGGCAACGCCGAGGAGACGTTCCGGGCCTATGACCAGCTAGCGAGAGTGCTGCGAGGCGAGGTCGTCACCTCGGCGGCCGGTGAGGCGGCCCAGCTCGGCAGGCTGGCCGCCAACCCGTTCGCCGCTGCCCACCTGCACATTACCCGGGCGCTCGCTGCAGCCATCCTCGATCAGCCGGGCGAGCTGGTCCGACACACGGCGGCTGCAATGCCGTTGCTGCCGTCTATCCAGGCGCTCTATCCGATGGCGGTGGCGTACCTGCTACGAGCCATGGCGTTGGCGGGCCGGGCCCGCACGGCGGAAGCGGGCCAGCGTGGCGCGGTGCTGGCCGAGCTGGACGAGGCGATCGAATGGCTGACCGCGCGCGCAGCCGACGCGCCGGTCAACTTCCTGCACCTGCTGCGCCTGGCGGAGGCGGAGCGGGCCTGGACCACCGGCGACTTCCGCGAGGCGGCGTACGCGTTTGATGTGGCACAGCGAGAGGCCTCCATACGGGCGCGACCGTGGCACCGGGCGCTGATCCTGGAACGCGCCGCACGGTTCTACCTGGCCCACGGCATGGAGGAAACCGGCCATCTGCTGCTGGCCGCGGCCCGCCGCCAGTACCTGGCCTGGGGCGCGACGGCGAAGGTCAGCCAGCTCGACTGGGCCCACCCGAAGCTACGAGTTGAGCCCACGGCTGCGGAGCCGGCCGACCAGCCATCAGCAGAGCCTTCTGCCCGCCGCTCCACCGTCACAACCGGCACCATCGACCTGCTCGGCATCATCGCGGCCTCCCAGACGCTCAGCTCCGAGACCACCCTCGACGGCCTCCGGACCAGGGTCGCGGGAATCCTGTCAGCCATGACCGGAGCCACGGACGTTCACTTCCTGCTACGTGACCAGCAGGACCGCGGCTGGCTGGTGTCTGTCGGCGGCGGCACGGTCTCGCTGCCGGAGGCCGGCCGGCGGCGGATACTGCCGGCCTCGGTCGTCCGGTACGCCGAACGCACCCGCGAGCCTGTCGTCGTCGCCGACCCCACCCGCGACGACCGGTTCCGCCACGACCCGTACTTCACCGACCTGAACCGCTGCTCGCTACTGGCTATACCCATCATGATCCGGGGCGAGCTGCGGGCGATGCTGCTGCTGGAGAACCGGATGATCCGCGGCGCGTTCTCCACCGAACGCCTCGAAGGGATCATGCTCATCGCCGGGCAACTGGCGGCCTCGCTCGATAACGCCCTGGTGTACGCGTCGCTGGAACGCAAGGTCGCCGAGCGGACCCAGCAACTCGCCGCCGCCAACCGGCGGCTGGAACAGCTCTCGCGCACCGATTCGCTCACCGGACTACCCAACCGGCGGCACCCATCGCGCTGGCGATGGTCGACATCGACCACTTCAAGCTCTACAACGACCACTTCGGGCACACCGCCGGTGACCGGTGCCTCCGGCGGGTCGCCGCCTGCCTGGCCGAGAACGTCCGTAGCACCGACATGGCGGCCCGCTACGGGGGCGAGGAGTTCGCCGTGGTCATGCCGGACACCGACTCCGACACCGCCGTCCGCCTGGCCCGACATCTCTGCTCCGCTGTCGCGGAACTGGCCGTACCACATCCGCTGGTCATCGACTGCATCGTCACCGTAAGCATCGGGGTCGCGGCGATCATTCCCACTCCCGGTGACACCCTGGCGGTGTTTGTCGAGCTCGCCGACGTCGAGCTATACCAGGCCAAACGCGGCGGACGCAACCGGGTAGAAATTGCACTCCCACAGGGCCTGTAAAAGTAACGGTGTGACCCTGATCAGGGAGTACACCTGATGACGATCATGATCGACATGGCGGACACTGCCGAGGTGTCTACCCTGGTCGGGTGGCCCGGGGGGATCGCACCCCCGGGCTCCCACAGAACGGAGCGTGAAACTCGCGGTTCACTCCGCTCTTCTCACCGTGATCCGGTCGGCATGGATACCCAGGCCCAGTGCGCGAACAGTCTGGGCGGCGCTGTTGCATTCGGAGGATCTGGCGCACGCCAGGGGCCTCGGCGACCGTGGTCAGACGGTGCGGGCGAGCTCGGTGAACGCAGCAGCAAGCCGAAGGTGCGGATCGGTGTCGACAGCGAGTTCGTAGTGGCCTCGGCGGATGTTCTGGACGAGGGCATGTCCAGCGCTGATCGTCTGGACGGAGCGGAGGCGTCTCAGACCACGCATCGGGTGGAGCCGGGCTTTTAACCGGCCATGATCGGCTTCGAGCCGGTTGTTCTCCTGCGTGGCATCCACGTGACAGGCCTCGGGCACCAGCTCGTCGAGGAGCCGCGGGTAGACGGGTGCCTTGTCGGTGGTGACCTCGGCCGGCCGGCGCCCGTGGGACAGCGCCGCGGCGAAGAACCTTCGGGCTGCGGCCTGGTCGCGGCGGGTGCTGGCCAGGACGTCGATGACCTGGCCGTGCTGGTCAACCGCCCGGTACACGTAGGTCCACCGGCCGGCGACCTTCACATACGTCTCGTCGACGAACCACCTATCCCCAGGGCGGTGCCGACACGACCGGGCCGCGTCGGCCAAGAGCGGAGTGAAGCGCTTCACCCACCGGTACACAGTCACGTGATCAATCTCGAGGCCGCGTTCGGCCAGCAGCTCCTCGACATCCCGGTACGACAGCGCGAACCGCAAGTACCACCGCACCACCAGAACGATCACCTCCGGCGGAAACCGGAACCCGGCGAACTCCGACGTCGGAACCGGTGGACGGACACGACGTCGACGCATCATCCGATCATGACTGACCGGTCACCGAGATGGCGGACTTCGCCAACGCAACAGCGCCCGCGGCGGACACACCCACCGACGTTGACCTTCTCCCGGGGGAGTACGCCGACGACCGGCTCGGTCACGTCGCCCGGATGCTCGAGCCCGACGAGCTGGCCGTGATCGAGACCTACGCCGACAACCTCGGCAGCATGACCTGGACCGACGCCGCGGCTGCGGCCGGCCACCCCGATCCGGACCGCTTCGGCGCCCACGTCCGCCGCAAGCGCAAGACGCTCACCAGCGAGCTTGAGCGGCGTGCCGTCGCCCAGACCCGCACCGAGAACCGCTTCGGGGCACGGTGGCACTGACCGGAACCGTCGGGCGGTCGTCACGTGACGGTCGACCTAGGTAGACAGCCCCCGGCGGCCACCGGGGGCTGTCTTAGACCAATCCGCCCGGCATGAGCGACGGTCTACGGGCAGGTTCGCACTGTTGGCACCCAGATGCCTACGGGCGAACGTGTACACCACCGCGTGGATGGAATGCGAGGTTTGGACGCAGGACGCTGTGACCCAGCGGTTTGACCTTCCCCTTTCGAGGGGCACCGACGGCCATCGGTGCGGGGTCTCACGCGAAAGATAGATCATTTCCGCCCGGCATGAACCCTGAGAGGACAAGCGACGATGACGCCTGCTCCCCCGTCGAGACCCCTTCATCACTGCGACGGTGATGATCGCCTTGGTCACTATCCTGGCTGGCACGATCATCGTGCTGGCCACCGGCAGCATTGAGGCCCTGGCGGGGCTGGGCCTGCTCGTGACCTCGGTGCTGACGTCGCTGGCCGCATTCCAGCGGGAGACCTCAGCGACACGCCGCCGTGCCAGCGCCTCTGCCCCACCGATCTCTGCGGATAGCTGAAAGAGATCCGCTGGCGACCAGTACCGCTGGGTCGGTCCTCACGTGAGGACCGACCCAGCGCCACCTGGCGCCGTGGAACTTGACCTCTTCGGTTTCAGGCCGTGGAGCTGACCCTCTACCTGGTCAGCTCCACGGGGCAAGTGGCCGCCCGTCGGTCTCGAAGGTGCCCTCATGGAGTTGGTTGCGGGTGTCGCGGAACCAGACAGTGGAGTCCACGCACGTGGTGTACGGATCGTGATCGTCTAGCGACTCGCCGGAGTGGCGGTCCGTGACGTAGAGC
>NZ_JALKFY010000700.1:0-8405 GCF_023242985.1 Frankia sp. Mgl5
CCAGATCTCGGCGAGCGCCTTCTTCGCACCCGGGTGCGCGGAGGTCGGCAAGGCGGCCAACACATTCCCGATCTTGTTCCTCTCGTACACCTTCCCGTCTCGCTTGCCGGACCCGCATCATCCGGTAGTACTGACACGTCCCGGCGTTGTCGGGGCCGCTTTCCGCCCTCCCCGGCGTCTCCCGGGTCAGGCTGCCCCCAGCTTCGCTATGCTGCCGCGACAGCACCGCGGCGAAGGTCTTTCACCTCCGCTCGGTTAAACAGCGCCTCGTGGCGCACCAGATCCCCTTCCCAGTGCCCTGGGACAGTGCGGTCGGTGGCCTCGGCAGGCCGGGCGGCGATCCTGACCTCGGGGGTGACCATGCTGTCGCGGCGCCGCCGGGCCCGAGCGCGTGGCACCCGCAGAGCCCGACCGGTACGCAGACACGCGGCCAACTCTCGGCGCAGCCCACCCCGGCCCTCGATGTAAAGAGACTGGTAGATCGCCTCGTGCGAGATCCGCATCGTTGTGTCGTCATCGTTGTGTCGTCGGGAAAGTCGACCCGCAGCCGGCGGTTGGCCGCCGTGCTCATGCGCCACGCACCCGCCCTGCTCGCCAGGGTCGGCGTCGGACCGGACACCGCCGCGGCGCTGCTCATTGTCGCCGGCGACAACCCGCGACGGCTGACCAGCGACCGATCCTTCGCGGCACTGTGCGGGGTGAGCCCGATCGAGGCCTCGTCGGGGAAGACCCGCCGACACCGCCTCAACCGCGGCGGCGACCGCCAGGCCAACTCCGCCCTGCACCGCATCGTCATCACCCGGCTGCGCTGCGACCCCCGCACCCGCGCCTACCAGCAACGACGCCTCGCCGAAGGCAAAACCCCACGCGAAATCGTGCGCTGCCTCAAGCGCTACATCGCCCGCGAGATCTACAACGCCATCCCGCGCACCAGCCCACCGGCCACCGCGGCTACTTGACAACACAGGGGCGTCAGTGCCTCCAGCCCCTCACCACGCCCGCATTGTCGACGACCAGGTAGTCGTCCTTGCGGGCGCCGTTGAGGTCGGCGAACCGATCTCTGGCGCCAATGTCACAGCGGCCGGGTGGCGGCCGGGCAGCGGGTGGCGGCCGGTCCCGGTTCGGACCGCGGCACCCCCCACTGCGCGGCGGGCCTCACGGGTCGTCCGCCGCCGGGCCAGGAGGAACCAGCGCGACCGGACCCCGAACCCGTCGAGCGCCGGCGCTACCGCAGCCAGAGACAGCGGCCTGCCCGAGCTCCGTGATACTAGAAGACCTGTCCGACGTCTTGGCGGACGATCGTGGCCATGCTGTGTTCGGCCAGGGCGGCGATTGTCATGGATGGGTTGCAGGCGCCGGTGGAGCCGGGGATCCGTGCGCCGTCGAGTACGTAGAGGCCGCGGTGGCCGAGTATCCGGCCGTACTGGTCGGCGGCGGCCCCCATGGGAACGCCGCCCAGCGGATGCCAGGTCGACGGCGCGGCCTGGTCGGTGTCGATCATTGTTCCGCCGCCCGCGGCGGCCAGCCGTTGCATGCGTTCGGCGATCAGCTTCTGCAGGTCGGCCTCGGCGGACGCCGGCCAGGTCAGTCTGGCGTCGTCCTTGTCCGGATCGTAGGCCCAGGTGCCGGCCGCCTGGACGACCCCGAAGCCGACGACGGTCATCATCTTGGTCCCGGGGATCTGCATGGGCGATCCGGCGTGGATGAAGGTGAACGGGATGGGGCTGAGCGGGTCGCGCCCCCCCACACAGGCCGGGCCGCCCTGCTGGGTTCCGATGTCGCCGTTCATCCCGGTCCACGCGTAGATGCGGTCGCCGTTGTTGCCCCACTGGGTGCCGACGGCGTCCGGCAAATTCGGTACGAGGTTCTTGGCGCGTGCTTTGACCAGGAGTCGTGTCGTGCCGGCGGAGCCGGCGTTGAGGAACACCGCGTCCGCGACGATCCTTTTCCGTTCCTGGACTGTGCCGTCGGTGGCGATTCGGTCGACGGCCAGTACCCAGCGCTTCTTCCCGTCGAGTGAGATGTCGCGGACGACGTGCAGCGGCTCCACCCGCACCCGGCCGGTCTTCTCCGCGGCGGCCAGATAGGTGACATCGATGGAGCGCTTGCCGCCGTTGTTGACACCGAAGGCCAGGTCGCTGGTGGTGTAGGTCGGCTGGTACTCGCCCTTGAGCTCACCCCGGACGAAGTTCCAGTCGACGGGCAGGGGAACCCGGAACGGCTGTAGGTCGGCGTCCGGTGCGGTTTTCAGGAACAGCCGGGATGAGCGGTAGGGTTCGGTGTTCAGGATGTCGTCGGGGATTGTGGAGATGCCCAGCATCCTGGCGACGGTCGGGTAGGCCCACCGGTTCAGCTCGTCGTAGAGGCCGGCTGCCGTCGGCATGGACGCGGCAAAGCTTTCCTTGGTCGGCTGCAGCGTCATGCCGTGGTAGGTCAGGGAGCCGCCCCCGACCCCGGTCCCGCAGTTGATGTCCATACCGTCGCCCATCACGGTCTCGATGACTCCGGTGAACGGCTTCCAGGTCTTGTCGACACCTCGGATCATGCTGTGGTCGGTCAACCAGGAGGATCGGTTGTCGACGGTGGCGAAACGGCTGAAGGTTGTCGCATCAGGTCCGCTCGGCCACCGGATGCCGCGTTCCAGGACCAGCGTCGGGACGCCGGCCTCGGCCAGCCGCAGCGCTGTCACACCCCCACCGAAGCCGGTGCCGACGACGACGGCCCGTTCCCGCACCTCGGTCCCGGCGGCCCCGGCACCGCCGGAGCTCTGCGGTTGTGTGTCGTCGGAGCAGGCAGCCAGCCCGCCGGCCGCGGCCGCGCCGAAAGCGGCCGTCCCGAGAGCCGCTCCGAGCATCTTCCGACGGGTGAGGCCCGCCATGGTTTCCCGACTCAAGGGAGCTTTGCTGGAAGCTTTGTCGGACATCCTGACTCCAGTTCTGTCCACTGCCGGACGCCTGCTCTCCGCTCTCGCGGGCACAAGGCCGGATCCGGTTCAGCTGGCGAGTTTCTCGATGTGCGCGGCCGCCGCGGCCGCACCGCCGGCGGCGGCGAACTGCCCGCGCAGCCGCGTGGCGGCTGTCCGGTAGGTCGGGTCGTCCAGCACCTTCCGCAGGGCATCGGCGATCGTTGCCGCGCCGGCACGGCCGAACCGGATGCGGGTACCGGCCCCGGCCTGTACCACCTGTCTCGCGATGATCGGCTGGTCGTCACGGACCGGTGCGACGACCAGCGGGACTCCGTGTGCCAGCGACTCGCACACCGTGTTGTTGCCGGCGTGGCAGACCACCGCGGCCAGGTGTGGCAGCAACGCGAGCTGCGGCACGCGCGGCGTGACGAGCAGGTCGGCGGGCGCCTCCCGAGCCAGGTCGTCGGCGGTTCCCGGCGGTGCGACCATGACCGCCTGCACGTCGGTGGCCATCGACCGGACCGCCTCCGCGGCGGCCCGCAGAAAACGGCGACCGGCGTCGCGGGTGACCGTGCCCAGCGATACCAGGACGGTGGCCCGGGATTCGTCCAGCCACGTCCACGGGAAGTCCGGGTCGCCGTGGCGCCGACCGGCCGCGCAGCCGACGAAGACCATCGACTCCGCGAAACGGCTGGCTTCGAGTAAGCCCGGCACGGAGCAGACGATGGTGAGCTGGTCGGAGAAGCGCGGGTCCGTGGCCGCGGCCTGTTCCGTGGAGATCCCGTGGGCGAGCTGGAAGTCTGCGAGCAGTTCGGCGATCCAGGAGCCCACGCGGTCGAACCCGGCGTAGGGATTGTCGAACTCGGCGGGCGTGGTGGCGAGGACGGCCAGCGGCGTGCCTCGACGGCGGGCTACGACCGACGCGCCGACGGCCTGCTGGTCGGCGACCACGACGTCCGGACGGAACTCGCTGACCAGGGCGTCGATCTGGGGGATCATCGCCGCGCCGAGCGGGAGGAGAAAATCCTGCCAGAGGAACTTCAGCGCGGCCACGCCGCGAAGCCGCTGGGAGGCGGCCTCCATCCTGATCCGTTCCGCGGCGTCGTCGGCCCGTCCCCCGGGCAGCGCGAGCAGGTCGACGTCCGCCGGCACCATCGGCGCGACGGCGTCGGCATGACCGGCGACTGCGACCTGGTGACCGCGTGCGGCGAGTTCCTCCGCGACCGCGACGGCCGGGTGGACATGGCCGGCGAGCGGCGGCACCACGAACATCACCCTCGCCATGTCGCACCAGCGTCCCGGGCCGTTCGCAGGAGTCGGCCGTCATGGTCGTGGTCCGGGGCTCCGAGGCCCGGCGGCGGTACCTTCTCGCGCACCCAGTCGGGCATGACGTGGCCGGGGCCGGGCGGCGGGGTGTAGGTCGGCAGAGGCGCCGTCGCACGTTCGAACAGCCACCAGTGTGTGAGTGTGCGCAGGTAGCCGGTGGCCTCGCGGAGCACCCCGTGGGTGTGGTTGCGCAGGACGACCAGAGTGCAGTCGGGCACCAGCGCCGACAGGCTGGCCGCCTGGTCGATGATGTCCGAGTTGGCGCCGTACACGGCGAGCACCGGCGCGGTGAACGCGGCCAGGCGCGCGAGGTCGAAGGGTGGGGTGGCGAGCATGTCCCGCCGCAGCGTGGTGTCGCGCAGCAGCCGTCGCGCGGTGCGCATGGTCCGCGCCGCCGCGCGCCTGGCGTTGTTGGCCAGCCACCGCTCGACGTCCTCGTGCGAGGTCGCCGCGAGCACCCGGCTGAGCGAGTGTTCCATCTGGGTGCCGAGACTGTCGACGAGGAAGGGCGGCTCGATCAGCGTCAGACTCGCCACCTGCTCCGGATGCGCGAGGCTGTGGGCCAGGGCCAACGTCGCCCCGTAGCTGTTGCCGAGCAGGTGCACCGGCCGGCCGACGCCAAGCGCGGTCAGCAGCCCGGACAGGTCGGCGAGGGCGCTGGCCATGTCGTACCCGTCGGGCGTCTGCTCGCTGCGCCCGTGCCCACGCAGGTCGTAGCAGATGACCTCGCAGCCCGCGTTGGCCAGGTAGGTACCGAGGCTGAGGTACAGGCTGGACAGGTTGTCGATCACCATGCCGTGCAGCATCACGACGATCGGCGCGTCGGGATCGGCCCCGTGCCTCGGGGTGAGGCGCTGGACGTTCAGGCGGATCCCGTTCGCGATGACGTCAGCCACGGCTGGCTCCGGACGGGCTGTCGGCGATCCGGTGGACGGCGTCACCGACGCCCACGCTGATCACGTCGTCCAGGCACGTCGTGGCCAGGATGCCGACGTGCGCCGCAGGGCGAGGGCAGGCAGGCGGTGGCAGCGGGGTTCGCGTGGTGGCTGGGATGCTCCGCACGATCGGCATGCTCCCGTGCCAGGCTTGCCCAGACTTGAGCGTTAGATGCGGGTTTGCTGGAGATTTTCGATTATGGGCAGTTCGACGCGGACGGTTGTCCCACGCTCCGGCGACGTGTCGAAGGCGATCTTCCCGTCGTGGGTGGCGACGATCGCCGCCACGATCGGCAGGCCGAGTCCCGAGCCGGGCCGGGAGCGGCTCGCGTCGGCCCGCCAGAACCGGTCGAACGCCCGCTCGGCATCCCGCGGGCTCATCCCCGGCCCGGTGTCGCTCACCTGGAGAACCGCCGTGCCGCGGGCTTCCTCTGCCCGCACCGACACCGACACCGAGGCGGTGGGCGGGGTGTGCACAAGCGCGTTCTCCAGGAGGTTGGTGAGCACCTGCCGCACCGCCACCTCATCCCCCTGCACGATGACCGGGCCGCACACGCGGCATCGCAGCTCGCGGGACGGATACCGCTCCGACACCTCACGTTCGACGTCGCGGACCACCGCGGCGAGGTCGACGCGTCCGTGCTGCCCGGCTGCGTTCTCGTCCAGCCGCGCGAGGAGCAACAGGTCCTCCACAAGGTCTGCCATCCGGCGGCCCTCCCGCCCGATCCGTCGCATCGTCTCGTCGAGGTCCTCGCGTTCACGCAGGTGTCCCTGCCCCCACAACTCGGCGAGCCCCCGTATCACCGAGACAGGCGTGCGTAGTTCGTGTGAGGCGTCGGCGACGAAGCGCTGGAGCCGATCCCGGCTCTCCTGCTGCTCGTCCAGCATGACGTTGAAAGCGCGAGCCAGGTGACCGGCCTCCGACCGGGGCGATCCCATCGCGTCCACCCGCCGAGAACGATCACCAGTGGAAATCGCGTCGGAGACCTGCGTCACGCGGGCGATGGGGCGCAGGCCCAGCCGTTCCACCCAGTAGCCGGCGGCTACCAGCACGGTCAGCACAAACGCGCTGACGGCGAACATCGCTGACCGGATCCGTCCCGTCGCGGCCTCCACTCCCGCCAACGACTGGGCCAGCAGCACATCCCGGTCACCCGTGCCCGCGACGAAGACCACCCGCCACCGTTGCGATCCGGACGACGAGTTCACGGTCACCGCGCGCAGCGAGGTCAAGGGCCGCGCTCCCGCCGCCGGCGTCTGGGGTGCCTGCCCCGCGGCGACAGCCGGCTCGAGTATCACCGTGCGCCGGTCGCCCGACAGCACCGCCACGTAGAAGTAGTTCAGACCGTTCTGCACGCTCCGGATGGCCGAGACGGCACCGGGAAGGGCCTCGGCTGGCCCGACAGGTGCGGACAGGTCGGGCGACGGCCCCGCCTCGCCGAGGGACACCGTCGCCGCCGCGCCGCTGGTGAGCTGCTGGTCGATCTGGTCGACCTGGGCCGTCCACACCGACTGGATCAGGAGAAAGCCGGCGATCGCGAGAACCCCGAGCACCACCCCGCCGGCGACCGCCAACCGTAGCCTGAGCGTCATGCCACGTCATTCATCGCTGAGCCGGTAACCCACGCCGCGCACGGTGTGAATAAGACGCGGGGAAGAAACTTCGACCTTCTTCCGCAGCGACGAGACGAAGGTTTCGACGACGGTGGACTCACCGTCGAAGGCAAAGTCCCAGACATGGTCAAGAATCTGCGCCCTGGTCATCACCCGCCCCGCGTTCCGCAGCAGGAAACGCAGCAGCTTGTACTCGGTCGGCGACAACACGACAGGTCGGCCCCCGACGGTGACCCGGTGGGCGTCCTCATCGAGGCTCAACTCGCCGCAGGTCAGTACGGATGTCTTCGCGACCGCGCCGCGGCGGCGCAGGATCGCCCGGCTCCGGGCGACAAGCTCCTCGACGCTGAACGGCTTGGGCAGGTAGTCGTCGCCGCCGAGCGTGAGCCCCCGCACCCGGTCGTCGAGGCCACCACGAGCCGACAGGAAGATGACGGGCACCTCCGCCCCGGCGGCACGCATCCGCTGGCAGACCTCGAAACCGTCGAGGTCGGGCAACATCACATCCATGATGACGAGTCCGATCGGCGTGTCGCCGCTGGCAAGGCGTAGCGCCTCGCGCCCGGTGGAGACCTCGATCACCTCGAAGTCCGCCAGCCGCAGCGCCATGGCGACAACGTAGGAGACGTTCTCCTCGTCTTCGACCACCATCACTGGAACGGGCACCATCTGCCCATCATGACGACGGGCCCGCCGGGCGGCGGAGACCGGCCCGCTTGCTGCGACCTGGCGTGACAGGTCGGTACGACACGGCGGCATGATGGCCGGCCGCGCCTGCACGCCCGCGGCAGCCGATCTTCCGGCTGAGGGTGTGCGTGGCGGCCGCCGCCCCCACGGCCCCGTCTCAGATGGTTCCGCGGCGATCGGCCGGAGCTGCCCACCACAACGGCACCTCCAGCAAACCCGCGACTAACGTTCAAGTAACGGCAAGCCTGGCGCGCAAGCATGCTGATCGTGCGGAGCATCCCGATCACCACGCGCAGCCCGCGCACCACCACGCGCAGCCCGCGACCCGCCCGGCCTCGCCCCGCGGCGGGCATCCCCCTGCCGACAGCGCTACCCGGTGAGCGGCGCGGGAGCAGATTTCCCGAGGCAGAAGGCGGCGGACGACCAGAATGAGTACTGATTTCGAGGCACGTATCAGGGCGCGGTTCCAGGAGGGTTTCGACCAGTGGAACCACGGCTATGAGGCATGGCTGAAGTGGTGCGACACGCTGTACGAGCCGGACGCCCACTACAACGTCTACAGCAAGCGACTGACCCTGCAGGAATACAAGGACATGATGGGGCAGCTGTTCGCGGTGTACGACATCGAGCTGGGGCAGCTGGACAACGTCCTGATCGAGGGCGACTGGGGAGCCATTCGGTACTCGGTCTACATCCTGGACAAGACGACCGGCGTGCGGTCGGAGCTGAAGACCATGGAGTTCGTGCAGTTCAAGGAAAACCCAGCACCGACGGGTGCGCGGGTGGTCGAGGGCCGGGCCCTGTCGGACAACCCACTCTCGGCGGGGTGACCGCGAAAACCCGTCAGCAACTACTCACCGGGGCGCTGTTGCATCGGCGATGTCCACCTTCGCGTAGCCGCCGATCAGTCATGATCAGAGGATGCGTCGACGTCGTGT
>NZ_JALKFY010000701.1:0-8227 GCF_023242985.1 Frankia sp. Mgl5
ACCACACCATGAGCATCCAGCCTGCCCGAGACGGGCCCCGTCCCGCAGGCAAACACGCAGGTCACCGCCCAAATCGGGATTCTGGAGCCCCACAGGGTCAGCACCTTCCCGGGGGAGCGTCTTCGATCAACTAGTCGGACACTCCCCCCGATCGCCGCTTGGGTTCGTCGTCCTCAGCGTGGGGATCGACGGCGTGTGCTCGCAGGGTGAGGAAGATCGTGTCGAGTGCGTCGAGGAGCGGCTCTTCGGTACGGGTCGTCTTGGTCATCAGCAGCCCGCCTTGCAGGATCGCGAGAATCGAGCGGGCGAGCCGCTGACCGTCGGTGTCGGCCCGGAGCAGACCCGCGGTGATCATGCGCTCGGTCCCAGCCTGGAGCAGGCGCTGCCATTCGGCCATCGCGTTCTGGGCTGCCGCGGCGACCTGGTCGTGGCTGCCGGCGAGCTCATTGACCATCGAGCCGATGGGGCAGCCCCAGTAGGGCTGCGCTCTGTAGTAGGCCGTGATCGCCTCGCGCCACTTCTGCCACGACTCCCAGGAGTCGAGCTCGTCCAGGTAGGGCCGTTGGGCGTCCAACAGTCGCGCGGTCTGCCAGTGCGCGAGCGCGCTGACGAGGTCGGGCTTCCCTTCGGGGAAGTAGTGGAAGAGCTGACTCCCGCTCGTCCTCGTTGCGGCTCGGACGTCCTCGAGCGTCGTCGCGTTCACGCCTCGCGCCAGGACGAGCTCCGCGGCGGCTTCCACGATGCGGGCACGGGTGGCCAGTCCCTTGCGAGTGAGGCCCTCTGGAGTGCTCATGTACCCAGCCTACTGGTTCTGGACAGTTCCATCTGTTATTTTGGATGAGCGCGTCCAATACTACCTACAGGAGTTCTCCATGGCACTGCAGGGTCAACCGGCCCCCGTGGTCGCGCGGGACCTGTTCATCGGCAACGAGTGGCGCCCGAGCGCGGACGGTCGCTCGGAGTCGCTGATCAATCCGGCGACGGAAGAGCGGTTCGGCAGGGTCGCACTGGCGTCGAGTGCCGACGTGGATGCCGCTGTGCGGGCCGCACGGACGGCGTTCGACGAGGGGCCGTGGCCACAGCTCTCCTTGAAGGAACGAGCCGACTACATGCTCGCGCTCGCCGACGAGATCGAGCAGCACACGGATGCCATCGCCGAGGTGGTGATGGCCGAGACAGGGCTGGTCGTCGGTGCCGCCCGCGGAAACCCACTGGCCTTCGCCGGTCTGTTGCGCTACTACGCAAGTCTCGCCGACTCGATCGAGCTCCAGGAGGTCCGGACCGGCCTGACCGGCGTCACCGCGCGCATCGAGAAACGGCCCGTCGGTGTCGTGGCCGCGATCGTGCCATGGAACGCACCGCTCGGTCTTGCCGCCTTCAAGCTCCCTCCGGCACTCCTGGCCGGCTGCACGATCATCATGAAGCCGTCCGACTTCTCGCCGCTGAGCGCCGGCTACATCGCGGACGCCGCACTCAGGATCGGCCTGCCAGCCGGCGTGATCAACATCCTCACCGCCGGTCCTGAGCAGAGCCAGCAGCTCGTCAGCCACCCAGGCGTAGACAAGGTGACGTTCACCGGATCGACGACCGTCGGGCGCGCGATCGCCGCGGCCGCGGCGCCCACGCTCAAGCAGGTCACGCTCGAACTCGGCGGCAAGTCCCCGGCGGTGATCCTGCCGGATGCGGATCTAGAGCGGCTCGTCTACACGCTGCCGATCAACGTTTGCAACAACAACGGCGCGCAGTGCACGGATCCGAGCCGGCTGATCGTTCCGGAAAGCCGCAAGGACGAGATCGTCGGGGCACTGGCCGAAGCGTTCGCGCGTGTCAAGGTCGGAGATCCGGCCGACCCGGACGTGATGGTCGGCCCGATGATCAACAAGGCACATTATGACAAGGTCCTCGGCTTCTTCGAGACAGCCCGACAGGAGGGCGCGACATTCGCCGTCGGCGGTGGTCGCGCGCCCGGGTTCGACAAGGGCTACTACGTCTCACCGACCATCATCACCAATGTGTCGCCTGATTCTCGTGTCGCACAGGAGGAGATCTTCGGCCCGGTGACCGCGGTGCTCACCTACCGCGACGAGGCCGAGGCGATCCGGCTGGCCAACCACACCGAGTTCGGACTCAACGCCGCTGTCTACGGCAGTGACGAGCAGCATGCGCTCGAGGTCGCCCGCAAGATCCACAGCGGCACCGTCTCGATCAACAACGGCATCACCATCGATCTCGCGGTGCCCTTCGGCGGCGTCAAGCAGTCAGGCTACGGACGCGAACTCGGCCCCGAAGGTCTCGACGCGTTCTACAACACGCACGCGATCTTCCTCGACGGCGAACCAATCGTCACGCTCTAGACCAGCGTCATGCGGACGTCCCAGTCCGACGGCACGGAGACGGACCCCGGCCAACCACACGCCACCGCACCGGAGGCTCCTCGTCCCGGAGGGCCTCCGGTGCACCCGGCGAGCGATCGAAAAGACACAGCACGACTTCCCAACGGCGGCTCAGCCGCCGGGGAATTCCTCCGCACCGACCCAGCGGGACGGTAGCCGGACCAGACCAAGACAGGCCGCGATGATCAACGCGACTCGCGCCGTGGCCCACAGGCCGAACGTCCCGCGCGAGCGCCACGACCAGGCTGATGACGACGAGTGCGGCCGAGCCGTTCGAGCAGTGGCCTCGCCTCGCCCGGCGATGCCGCCTTCGCGGATCACGACCGAGCCCCTGCCTTTCCGGCCACCCCAATTTCCTCAATATCAAGGGAAACGAGGGCCCATGCCGCCGACAGTCACGAAGTTGCCGGTCTGGCCGGGAATGTCCGACACGCGTCGGGCAGTCCCCGTCCGAGGGCGGTCAGGAGGTTAGTGCTTGCTGTTCCTCGGCTTCGACCTGGCTGTTCCATTTCTGTTTGCCGGCCTGCCAGCGGTCTTCGTCGTGGCCGGCCCGCCAGTATCCGGAGATCGACAGCCATTCCATGGGTAGTCCTCGCTCGACGCGCAGCGCGCGGCGCAGTGTCTTGACCGCGCCGGCTTCACCGTGGACGAAGACGTGTCCGGTGCCTGTCGGGATCTTGAACGCGGTGACGGCTTCGACGAGTGGGGCGCCGACGGGGCGGTCGCCGCGGTGCAGCCACTGGACCTCGACGCCGCCCGGCGCGTCCAGGTTCTGTTCCTCCCGCGGGCCGGCGACTTCGACGAACGCGTAGACCGGCACGCCGACGGGGACGCGGGGAAGGGCGGCGGCGATGGCGGGCAGCGCGCTCTCGTCTCCGGCGAGCAGGTGCCAGTCGGCGCCGGTGCTGGGGGTGTAGGCGCCGCCAGGGCCGTTGAGCAGGATCTCGGTTCCGGGCGCGGCGGTGGCGGCCCAGGTCCCGGCAAGTCCTTGCTGGCCGTGCACGACGAAGTCGACGGTCAGTTCGCGTGTCTGCGGGTTCCAGGCCCGCACGGTATAGGTACGGGTCCGCGGCCAGTGCTCGCGCGGCATCCGCTCGCGGACGACCGCGAGGTCGAACGGCTCGGGGTAGGTCACCCCGGGAGTGAGGAACAGCAGTTTCACGTAGTGGTCGGTGAAGTCTCCGGAGGTGAACCGGTCCATTCCGGGTCCGCCGAACACGACACGGACCATGTGGGGGGTGATGCGCTCGGTGCGCAGGACCGTCGCGCGGTGCGGGATGGGGAACCGGCGACCCTCCGGACGTTCTCCCAGGGCTTGGCGTTGTGCCATGCGGACTTTCGCTCCTCTTCGTCAAGTACGGCTGTGAAGGGCGGGCGGGCCCGACTCCGCGGCCCTCGGGGAACACGCGCGCTGCTCGTCGCGCGGCCCAGCGGCGAACAGCTCTCCGGCTGCCTGCTCAGAGCGGACCGGAACGGGCCCCTGTACGCCCGCGTGGTGGGACGCCGCGCAGGGGCCCCGTTTCGGTCATCCGTTGGTGACGACCCGGACGGGGCGGAGGGTCGCGATGACCCTTTCTGAGCCGGGGATGTCGAGCATCGCCTCGTCGACGCCGTAGTGCTTGGCGAACAGCGGCAGCAGTGTCTTGCCGGGGTCGGGGGCCAGATCGACGTCGGCGCGGATCTCCAGGGTGCGGAACGGGTTGGTCGGATCGAGGACGAACAGGCCCGCGACGGGACTGCGCAGCAGGTTCTTGTACTTCTGCCGGGTGCTGATCAGGGACGTCCGCAGCGCCGCACCGTCGTAGAGGTACCAGACCGCGGTCGACTGCGGCCTGCCGTCCGCGCCGACCGTGGACAGCACCGCGGTCAGGGGCTGGGTGAGCAGGTCCAGGTGCGAAGCCGGGATCTCAGCTGGCGTGGTCATGGTCGGCCTTCCTCATACGGGGCGGGATGGGTGTCGGTGGTGTTGCGGGTGGACCATGGATGGTGGGCTTGGCGGCGGGGGTGTGAAGTCATGGTGTGTCCAGCTCGGCGCGGATCTGGGGCAGCACCTTGGCCCCGAGCAGTTCGATGCCGTGCAGGACGTCGCGGTGGGGCATGCCGCCGACGTCCATCTGGAAGATCTGGCGGGTATGGCCGAGCATCCGGTGCAGGTGCAGGATGCGTTCGGCTACCTCGCCCGGGCCGCCGACGAAGACCATGCCGCCTGGTCCGAAGTCGGCTGCGCGGGCGCCGCGCGGAGGTGCGGGGCGGCCGAGTTCGGCCATGCCTTCGGCCATCATGCGGTGCTCGTAGTCGAGATAGGTCGAGCGGGCCTGGGAGTTGGTGTCGGCGACGAAGCCGTGGACGGCGATCGCGATGTCGGCCCGGTCGGCGGGGTGGCCGGCCTGGGCCCACGCGTGGCGGTAAGCGTGCCCGTACTGCGCCCAGTGTTCGGGCGTGCCGCCGAGGATGCCGAGGAACATCGGCAGTCCGAGCTCAACGGCGCGGTAGACGGAGTCGGGGCTGCCTCCGGTACCGAGCCAGATCTTCAGTGGCTGTTCCGGGCGGGGAAAGACGGTGACCCCCTGCAGGGGCCGGTTCCGGTGCGGGCCGTGCCAGGTGACGTCCTCGCCGGCGTTGATCGCCATTAGCAGCTGGAGCTTGGAGGAGTAGAGCAAGTCGTAGTCGTGTTCGTCGTAGTCGAACAGCGGGAAAGTGATCGTCGACGATCCGCGCCCGGCGACCAGCTCGATCCGGCCGGGCGCCATCGACGCCGCGGTCGCGAGCTGCTGGTAGACCCGGATCGGGTCGTCCGTCGACAGGACGCTCACCGCGGTGCTCAGTGTGATCCGCTTGGTGGTGGCGGCCGCGGCGTTGACCAGCGAGGTCGGTGAGGACAGCGGCATCGCCCTCGTGTGATGCTCTCCCACGCCGAAGAAGTCCAGCCCGACCTCGTCCGCGAGCTTGATCGCTTCCAAGGCGTCGCGGACCGCCTGGGCGGTGGGGCCGGGTCGGCCGTCGGCGAGCCGAGGGGTGTTGCCGAAGGTGTAGACACCGAGCTCGAAAGTCACGACAAGCTCCTCGGAAATTACTCTGGGACGGGCGGCTCGCCGGTCCCTCGGGCGGCGCAAAGGACCCCGACTCGGCCGTCCGCCGCCGGCTAGTTACTGATCGCCGGTGCGGCGTTGACGTAGCGGTCATCGGTGATCTGCGCGGCAGTGAACGCGGCGATGTCCGCGCGGGTGACCTTTATGCCGATCTTGTCGGTGCCGAAGAACCCCTGGCGCCGCACCCCGCGGGCCGGGCCGTTCCTGGGCGCGATGAAACGCACGATCGTCCAGTCGAGCCCACTACCCATGATGATCTCCGACACTCCGAGCAGTTCCCGGTAGGCGCGGGGCAGGAACGTGCGTGCTACGAAGCCGATGAGCTTCTGCTGGAGGGTGGGCTTGTCGCGGTCGTCGACGATGCTCGGTGTGCCGTTGCCGACGAACCGCCGGACACCGTGCCATCGCATCGCGTCGATGATGAGTCGGGTGCCCTCGACCAGGGGCAGGCCGGTGGTCTTGCGGTCCATGCTGGGACCGAGCGCGGAGACGACGGCGTCGGAGCCGGCCACGGCCTTGTCGACGGCGGCCGCGTCGGTGATCTCACCGACGACCAACTGCACGTTCTTCTCCGGCCAGGAGGGCGGGACCTTGGCGGGGTTGCGCGCGTAGGCGGTGACGCTGTGACCGGCGCGCAGCAGCTCGACGACCACAATCTGCCCGATGGCGCCAGTGGCGCCGAAGACGGCGACGTTCATGAAGCGGATTCCTTACTGGACCCGTCGGGGCCTGGTGTGGCGCAGTCCGGCGGCCGTGGCGGCATCGACGATGTGGCGGTGCTGCTGTAGCTGGTCGGGGTCCTTGCCCGAGATGTGCTCCACCTGGTCGTGTCCCGCCACCGCGTCGCGGATCTGGGCCGGCTCGGCGAGTTCCACGCGGGCGGCGCGGAATCCCTCCGCCGCGAGGGCGTCGAGGACCTCCTGGTTACGGCCGGCGGCGGTGACCTCGGCGGGAGCGAGGCCGGTCTTCCGCAGTTCGGCGAGGTACTGCTCAGGGGCCGTAGGGACCGAATCGGCCCCAGGCGACGAACACGGCGAGCGCGAACAGGACGGCGTTGACCGCGACCCCGGACGGCTCCCGCCGGCGGACGTGGGTCGCGGCGGCCAGGACCATGGTGACCGCGAGGCCGGTCGCGGCCAACGGTGTGAGGACCGACGCGATCCCGGTGGCCCGAGGCAGGACCAGCCCGAACGCGGCCAACAGTTCCACGACGCCGATGAACCGCACCGTGTTCCGCGAGAAGTCCTCGACCCAGGGCAGGCGGCCCACCAGCTTGTCCTTCGGCTGGGTGGCCTTCCCCACTCCCGCGAGAGCGAACGCGGCTGCCAGTAACCCCTGGACAATCCACAATGAGACGTTCATCGACGCGTACTCCCTCTGTCCCGCGCCGGTTCAGACGACCGCGACGGCGAGCTTGCCCATCGTGCCGCCGGCGAAGTCACCGAACGCCGCGGGCACCTCTGCGAGTGGGTACATGCGGGCGACCGGAACCCGCAGGCGGCCTGCGGCGACGTCGCCCGCGAGCCGGTCCAGGGTGGTGCCGGTCGGGTTGGCCATGACCGCGGTGGCCGCCGGGTGCTGGTCGGCGCCGAAGCCGACCGTGCCCGCGAAGTCCTTCCCGAGCACCAGCGGGAAGCGGTGCTCTATCATCCCGGCCACGAGGCCGCCGGCGACCGCGAGGTCGAACCCGTTCACCGACGACGCCGCCACCCGCACCAGCACCTCGCCCGTGCCCGGTTTCTGCGTCGGCAGCTCGGTCGCCGCGGGCTGCGCCCCCTGCTCGGCAATAACGACAGCACGCACGTCGATCTCCTCAGCAACGGAAGTGGATGCTTTCGTCCACTTGCCTCGTCTAACGTAGCATACAAGTGGACGGTAGCTTCCACTTCAGTCAGGGAGGCACGATGACGTCGGCGCCACTGCCCAGCTCCCCCAGCGGCACCGGGCTGCGCGTCGATGCCGAACGCAACCGGCAGCGCGTCGTCGCCGCGGCACGCGAGCTGTTCGCCGAACTCGGCATCGAGGTGCCGATGGAGGACGTCGCCCGCCGCGCCGGCGTCGGCGTCGGCACCCTCTACCGGAGGTATCCGACCCGCGCCGACCTGATCGCGGCCGCGTTCGAAGCCAAGATGAGCGCCTACGCCGACGCCGCCCAGCAGGCGCTCGCCGACCCCGACCCCTGGCACGGGTTCTGCGGCTACGTCGAACAGATCTGCGCCATGCAGGCCGGCGACCGCGGCTTCACCACGGTGCTCACGATGACCTTCCCCACCGCGAAACAGTTCGAGTCCGACCGCGCCCGCGCCTTCGCCGACTTCACCACTCTCGTCGAACGAGCCAAAGCCGCCGGGAAACTCCGCGCCGACTTCGTCACCGAGGACATGCCGATGTTCCTCATGGCCAACGCCGGTGTCCTGACCGCCACTACCGACGCCGCCCCCGACACCTGGCGCCGGCTTGTCGGCTACCTCCTCCAAGCCTGCGCCGCCCCCGCCGCCCAGCCCCTGCCCGACCCGCCCCGCCCCCGCCAGATGTACAAGGCGATGCTGCGCGCCACACGGCACCAACGCGACCGATCCTGACCAGCAGGCGGTGTCGCCGGACAAACGGGACCAGGCCAGCCACGCCTCGTCGTACATCTGTGGGACAGGACCAAGGAAACGACCTAAGAGCGTGTCTCACGTCGAGTGCGGGAGTTTCTTCCAGCAGGTGATCGCGGCAGCGAGGCAGACGAACCCGAGGAAG
>NZ_JALKFY010000851.1:0-115947 GCF_023242985.1 Frankia sp. Mgl5
TCCGGAATACCGAAGATCGTCTTGATCCCCTCGGCCTCGAACAACTGGAGGATGCGCTCGTAGACTTTTACCGCCATTGGTAGTCAGGGAACGCCGGTACCGGCCCGCGGTACGGTTTCCCATCCCCCTTCCGATCCGGGTGTGCGCTGGTCCGTGGCTGCGGTGCTGTGTCGGTGCGGTCGTGCGGTGCCGCTAGCGCGGCCGTGCGGTGGTTCAGGACGCGTTCGCGGCACCCTTGGCGGCCATCGCGAAGCTGTTGACGATGTGGTCGACGTGCGCCGAGGGCACGACCGGCAGGATCCAGGGGTCGCTCGTGTCGCGGATGGTCGCGAGCTGCTCCCCGACCTGCTCGACCGTCCAGGACGGCTGGTACACGCCCGGGGTCTCCGCGATGAAGACCCGGGCCACCCGGCCGGCGATCGAGGTGAGCATCTCCCCGGTGATCGAGCAGGACTCGTGCGCGAGCCAGCCCACGGTGGGGGCCACCAGCTCCGGCGTCATCGGCGGGTAGGCCGAGGTGTCGATCCCCTCCGCCATCCGCGTGATCGCGGCGGGGACGATGATGTTGCTCTTCACGCCCGACGCGGCCCCTTCGAGCGCGGCCACGTTCGACAGCCCGATCATGCCGGTCTTGGACACGCCGTAGTTGACGACCCCGGCGTTGCCGTACAGCCCGCCGATCGAGGAGGTCAGCACGATCCGGCCGTACCCCGCCGCGACCATCAGCGGGAACGCGGCCCGCACGACATGGAACGCCCCGCGCAGGTGGACGTCCAGGACGGCGTCGAAGTCCTCGTACGTCATCTCCGCCAGCGGCGCCGGGCGGTGCGTCCCGGCGTTGTGGATGAGGATGTCGATCCGGCCGAAGCTGTCGATCGCCGTGTCGATGATCGCCTGGCCGCCCGCGGCCGTGGCCACCGAGTCGGTGGAGGCGACGGCCTCGCCGCCGGCGGCGATGATCTCCTGGACGACCTGCTCGGCGGGGCCGGCGTCGAGGCCCTCCCCGCTCATGCTGCCGCCCGGGTCGTTGACGACGACCTTGGCGCCCAGCGAGCCGAGCAGCAGGGCGTAGGCGCGCCCCAGCCCCCGGCCGGCACCGGTGATCACGGCTACCCGGTCATCGAACCGGGCTGCGGGCAGTGTGGCCTCAGACATCGAATGGTCCTCTCGCGAGTTCTGTCATCAGACGGATGGCCGTCACTTGCCGAGGACGAGCCCCGCCATCTCGCCTGAGTCGCGCCACTCCTGCAGCAGCTCACCGAAGGCGTAGAAGCCGGCCCAGTAGGGGTCGCCGAGGACCGACCGGATCTGCTGCTCGCCCTCGTTGTTGTAGTAGCCGGGCGTGCACTCCCGCGCGAAGTTGGTGTTGTCGATCTCCGCGGCCCGGACCGCCGCGACCCACCCCTCCTGCGCGTCGAAGGTGGGTTCGACGGTCACCGCGCCACGGGCGAGGGTCTCGGAGATGATGTGGGCGATGTGCACGGCCTGCTGCTCGAACATCGCCGGCACGGCCGCCGTGACGCCGCCCTGGATGTAGCCGGTGAAGAACTGGTTCGGGAAGCCGTGGGTCATGATCCCGTGCAGGGTGCGGTAGCCGTCGACCCAGTGCTCGTAGAGCGACCGGCCCTCGCGGCCGGCGTACGGGTGGATCGCGAGCCGCCGGTCGAGGTCGCTGGTGATCTCGAAGCCGCTGGCGAACACGATGCAGTCGACCTCGTACTCGACGCCGTTCGCGACGAGGCCCTTCGCGGTGATCCGCTCGACGCCCTTGGTCTGCGCCACGTCGATCAGGGTGACGTTGGGGCGGTTGAAGGTCGGCAGGTACAGGTCGTTGAAGCACGGCCGCTTGCACAGGAACCGGTAGTACGGCTTCAGCGCCTCGGCGGTCGCCGGATCCTCGACGATCGCGTCGATCCGCTGCCGCAGCCGCTCCATCACCTGGTAGTCGACGAGCTCGCGCAGCTCCATGAACTTCGCCGGGTCCGCCAGCGCCGCCCAGCCGTTGGTGGCGTCCAGCTGCGCCTGCAGGTTACGGCTGATCTCGGTCCAGCCGTCGCAGATCAGGTCCGGCTGTCCCGGCGCGAACGCCTCATAGGCCGCGGCGTGGAAGTTGCGCCGCCGCTCCTCCTGCCAGCCCGGCTGCAACGTCGCGGCCCACTCCGGGTCGGTCGGGACGTCGCCGCGCTCGTCGATCGAGGAGGCGGTGCGCTGGAACACGTACAGGTGCTCGGCGGTCTGCGCGATGTGCGGGATGACCTGCACACCGCTGGCCCCGGTGCCGATCACCGCGATCTTCTTGCCGGCGAGCTTGTCCAGCCCGCCGTGCAGGTCGCCGCCGGAGTACTCGTAGTCCCACCGGGCGGTGTGGATCGTGTGGCCCTGGTAGTCGGCGATGCCGGGGATGCCCGGCAGCTTCGGCCGGTTGAAGGGCCCCTGGCACATCACCACGAACCGGGCGCTGATCTCGTCACCGCGGTTCGTGGTGATCTTCCAGCGATTCGTCTGCTCGTCCCACTCCTGCGAGCGGATCATCGTGCTGAACACCGCGTGCTCGTACAGGCCGAAGTGCTTCCCGATGCGCTGGGCGTGCTCCAGGCACTCGTCGCCCCGGGCGTACTTCTCCTTCGGGATGTAACCGACCTCCTCGAGCAGCGGGAGGTAGCAGTAGCTGTCGGTGTCGCACTGGATTCCGGGATACCGGTTCCAGTACCACACGCCACCGAAGTCGCCCGCCATGTCGATGATCCGGAAGTCGGTGACACCTTCCTGCTTCAGCCGCGCCGCGGCCACCAGGCCCGCCCAGCCACCGCCTAAGATCGCCACGTCGATGTCCTCGACGATCGGCGTCCGAGGGACGACCGGTGTGTACGGGTCGGCCTCGTAGAACTCCTCGAATTCGCCCTCGGTCGCCACATACTGCTTCTGCCCCTCACGACGCAGGCGCTTGTCCCGCTCTGCCAGATACTTCGTCCGGAGCGCGTCATGGTCGACCTCGGGCGTCTCGGTCGGGGCACAGTTCTGCATGCACATTCCTCGTATCTGGGCTGGTGCTCGGGTCACTCGTCAGGCGCCGCGGCGGGATTCGCGGGAGAAACTGATTCCAGGCGGGTCTAGGCGAGTTTGTGAGGCTCGCCGGTGCCCATGTACTTGGCCAGGTTGTGGTGCAGGTTCACGACGCTGCGCTCGCGGTACGGATTGGGCTTCGGCCCGGAGAAACCGCCCGACTTCATGCCCTGCTGCACGGCCGACATGTTCGCGAAGTCCTGCGGCAGCACGGTGCGCCAGCCCGGGTCCTCCGGCGGCGTGAACTCCCACTTGGTCTCCGGCTCGCCGCCCTCCGGGTAGAGCTCGTAGACGGCGGCCTCGAAGATGCACTTGTCGGGGTCGTAGCCGTACGGCCGAGCGCTGTAGCAGAGCATGTTGTTCAGCGCGTGCCCGATCTGGAAGTTCGGGAAGATCTGCCAGGCGGTGCCGCTCTTCGCGACGATCTCCGGGGGAACCGTCGGCCACACCACCCCGCGGGCGGCGTCGTCCCGGCGGGCCGAGGCCAGCCAGTGCTGCAGCACCTCGCCCGGGGGCGTCCCCTCCGGGAGCTCCTCGGTGAGCCGCTGGGCGGCGTCGACGAGGGTCCGGGTGGTGTTGGTGTTCGCGTTCTCCCAGGTGAAGTTCTGCAGCTCGATCGTCGAGCGCCGGGCGTCCGGGCCGCTGCCGATCCGCAGCTTCGCCTGGTTCTCCTCCAGGCCCTTCGGCGCGTCGTACCCGATGTTGCTGTGCCGGCCCTGCGCCCGCGCCCAGCCCAGGAAGTTCCCGAAGTTCATGAACTCCGGATGGGTGTACGGCACGTGGTAGGTCTCCATGAACGCCTCGAGGGCGACCTTCCAGTTGCAGTCGAAGACCAGCCACTTCCGCCACCGGTAGCGCATGTTCTCGAGCTGGAACGGGTCGAGCAGCGACGCCGCCGGCTCCAGGTACTGCCGCAGCGGCTCGGCGTCCGGGTCCAGGTTCACCCAGATCCAGCCGCCCCAGGTGTCGACCTGCACGTCCTTGAGCGCGATCTTCTCGTCGGTCAGGCCGCACGGCCAGTCCTCGCGCTCGGCCGCGAACGTGTTCTCGCCGTCGAGGTTGTACCGCCATCCGTGGAAACCGCACACGAACTGCCGCAGCTGCCCGCGGGCGTCGCGCGCCCCCTCAGGGGTGTCCACCAGCCGGCGGCCCCGGTGCGAGCAGACGTTGTGGTACGCCCGGATCCGGTCCGGCGCCGAGCGCACCACGACGAGCGAGTCGTCCAGGATCTCGTACGTCAGGAAGTCGCCGACCCGCGGAATCTCCTCGACCCGGCCGACCTGCTGCCAGACCTTCCGCCACAGCTTGTCCCGTTCGGCCCGGGCGTACTCCGGGGAGATGTACGCCTCCACGCCGATCTCGAGCGGTTCCGACAGCGGCTCGACTGGAGTGGAAACTGTTTCCTGGATGTTGTCGAGAGTCTCGCTCATGACATTCTCCAACCCGCGTCACGGGGTAATCGGGTTCGGGTGCGGCTTTGGTCCGGGATTTGTCTGGAAACAAACAGATCCGCTTCGGCGTGTCAGCGCGTGAGGGACGCGCGGAACTCCTCGTCCTTCAGGAACAGCGACGTGTTGTCGGCGCCCAGATGGGTCCACCTGAGGTTCAGGCCGCCGTCCACGAGAATCGTCTGCCCCGTGATGTACGAAGACAGGTCCGAAAGGAGGAAGAGGATCGCTCCGGCCTGCTCCTCCGGGCGGCCGCGGCGGCCCGCGGTGATGGCACGGCGGTCGCGGTCGGGGTCGGCGTCCACATACGCGCCCGACGACGGGGTCGCGGTCACCCCGGGTGCCACGGCGTTCACCCGGATGTCGTCCCCGGCGAGCTCGACGGCCAGCGTGCGCGTCGCCGCCACCACCCCCGCCTTGGCGGTGCCGTAGGCGACGTGGAACGGCGCCGTGTTCATGCCGCTGATCGAGGAGACCGACACGATCGACCCGGGGCGGCCCTGCGACTTCAGCTCGGCGGCGACCGCCTGGCTGAAGAAGAACATCGTCTCGAGGTTCTGGGTGAACAGCTCGCGCCAGTCCTCCCGGGTCACCCGGGTCGCCGCCATCCACGTCGCGGGGGCGGCACCTCCGGCGACGTTGACCAGCCCGTACAGGTCGCCGTCCGCCCGCGAGGCCGCGTTCAGCACCGTCGCGATGCCCTCGTCGGTCGAGGCGTCCGCCGCGACCGGCACGACTGGCAGCCCCTCCTTCACCAGCGGCCCGATGTGCGTGTCGAGGTTCTCCTGGGAGCGGCTCACCGCGAGCACGGTCGCCCCGGCGCGCGCCACGGTGCTCGCCACCGAGGTTCCGATGCCGCCGCCACCCGCACCGGAGACGATGACGATGCGCCCGTCCAGGTTGAGGAAGTCGTTCGTCATGTCGCCTCAGCCCTCCCGCCGCAGCGCGAGCACGCTGCCCTCGGCGTCAGCAGATAGGTAGAGCGTGCCGTCCGGTCCGGCGGCGATGCCCGCGAACGGGCCCTGCGGCCCGGAGAAGGGCGGCAGCCCGCGCAGCGGCTTGGGCGTCACGCCGGGCGGGGCGCCCACCGGGAGGTCACGGGCGATGGTCTGCCGGGCCCCGGTGCCGAGGTCGACGCTGATCAGCTGCTTCGTGCCGGCGTCGACGATAAGGAGCTGCCCGCCGCGCACGAGGATTCCCTGCGGCTGCTCCAGGCCGTCGACCACCGTGTCGACGCGGAAGCCGGAGATCGTGACGACCCGCCCGGCGCCCGACTCGGAGACGAAGAGCGTGCCGTCCGGCCCGAACGCGACACCCAGCGGATCGTTGAGCCCGGACGCCAGCTCCTCGACCCGGCCGGAGCGGATGGAGAGCACGCGGCCCTTGCCGAGCTCGGCGGCGACGATGTCGCCGCCCGGGGCGACCGCCACGCCGTAGAGCTGGTCGAGCTCGTCGGCGAGCACCTCGCTCTCCGCGCTCGCCGGCCGGTAGCGGGTGACCTGCCCGCCCGAGGTGGTGACGATGAACTCGCCCGCGCCGACGGCGGTGACCCCGCGGACGAAGCCCGGGTAGCCCGGGGAGAAGAGCATGCCGAGCGTCTCCGGCTTGCCGCCGGGGCGCAGGAGGTAGAAGTACGTCCCGTCGGCGATGTAGAGGTTGCCGTCCTCGCCCACGGTCAGGTCCAGCGGCCAGTTCAGCCCGCCCGGCAGCGTCTCGCGGGTCGCCCCGCCGCCGAGGATCTCGGTGATCGACCCGGTGAAGTTCGAGACGAACAGCCGGTCGCCGACGAAGGTGCAGTTGTCCAGGCCCGGCGTGAGGGCGGCCAGCACGGTGCGCTCGCCGTTGCGCGGGTTGATCCGCAGCACCTCGCCGGAGGCGACCTGGGTGGAGACGATGAAGCCCTCGGGGTCGAACTTCAGCGAGTCCGGGACGCCGAGATCCCCCACGACCCGCTGCGGCTCGCCGCCCTCCGGGTCGATCCGCCAGATGTCGTTCGTCCCCATCACCGGGTAGTACAGGAGGCCGTCGGGGCCGACCTCCATGGCGTTGGGCATCGCCAGGTCCTCGAGCAGCACGCGGGGCGCGCCGCCGTTCAGGTCGAGCTCCATCAGGCGCCCGCCGACCCGGCACTCGTTGACGAACAGCCGGCCCTGGTGGACGGTGATGCCGTTGACGCTCGGGAGGTCGTCACGCAGCACCCGGGTGGTGCCGTCGGCGCCGCGCACGCTCACCCGGCCGTCCATGACCTCGGTGGCGTAGAGGTCGCCCTGCGGGCCGAAGGCCACGTCGTCGGGGGCGATGATCGCGCCGCCCTTCGCGCTGATGGTCTCCAGCTGGCCGGTCTCGACGTCCAGTGCGCTGATCTGGCTGCCGGTCACCTGCGCCACGTAGACGCGGCCGTCCGGGCCGGTGCGTAATCCGTTCGCGCCGAAAAGTCTGCTCGGCGACGTGAGCCGGTCCAGGCTCCATCCTTCGGCGAGGCCGATGGATGCGGCGCTGTAGCGCGCCCCTTGCGACAACATGGTGACGGACTCCCGAACCTCGTCGTTGAGATGAAGAATTTCGGCTACCGGCCCGCGCGGGATGTCGACTCACGCCGCGGGCCGGTCTCACCGGGCCGGTTCTCACCGGGGAGGGCCATTACCGGGAGTCGGACGCCGCCGGCGTGAACTCGAGCTGCAGGTGGGTCAGACCGCGCAGGATGAACGTGGGGAGGTACTGGTAGTTGCGGGCGCCCGCGGGGCCGTGCACGCGCTCGGAGATCCGGATGTCGGCCGTGCGGTCGAGCAGCCGCTCAAGTCCCGCCCGGGCCTCGGCCCGGGCCAGCGGCGCGCCGGGGCAGCTGTGGATGCCGCGCCCGAACGCGATGTGCTGACGCGCGTTGGGGCGGGCGACGTCGAGCGTGTCCGGGTCGGCGAAGCGGCGGGGGTCGCGGTTCGCGGCCCCGTTCACGACCATCACCGTGGTGCCGGCGGGGATGTCGACCCCACCGACCGTGGTCGACACCCGGGCCAGCCGGAAGTCGCCCTTGACCGGGCTCTCCAGCCGCAGCGTCTCCTCGATGAAGTTCGGGATCCGGTCGCGCTCGGCGCGCAGCAGGCGCTGCAGGCCGGGATTGTCGGCGATCAGCTTCGCCGCGGTGCTGACCAGCCGGACGGTGGTCTCCTGGCCGGCGGAGAACAGGTTCGCGGCCACCCGCACGACGTCGATGACCTCGGGGGTGGAGCCGTCCGGGAACGTCGCGGTGGCCAGCCCGGTGAGGACGTCGTCGCGGGGATCCCGGCGACGGGCCTCGATGTAGGTCGTGAAGCGGTCGTAGAGGAACTGCAGCGGCGAGTGTTCCATCGAGTGGTCGCCGGTGCTGCCCACGCCGCCGCCCTCGGCCGCCGGCCGGTGCTGCAGCCGGTCGGCGAACTCCTCGTGGTCCTCCTCGGGCACGCCGAGCAGGTCGGCGATGACGAGCAGGGCGAAGGGGCCGGCGAAGCCGCGGATGAACTCGCCCTCGCCGCTGGCGAGGTAGTCGTCCAGCAGGCGGTCGGCGAGCCGCCAGATGAACTCCTCGTTCTCCTTGAGCCGCTTCGGCGTGATCAGCCGCATCAGCAGCGCGCGGTGATCGGTGTGCATCGGCGGGTCGAACGTGGGCAGCTGGTCGCTCATCGGCAGGTCGGCGCGGTGCCGCTCGATCAGCTCGGAGATCTCGTCACCCTCGAGACCCTCGAGCGGGACCGGGAACCCGGGGAACGGCCCGGTCACCGAGATGCACGAGGAGAACCGGTCGGAGTCGTGGAACACCGAGACGGCTTCCTCGTAGCCCGTCACCATCACCACGTCGTGGTGCGGCTCGCGGTGGACCGGACACTGCTCCCGCAGCGCGTGGAAATAGGGATAAGGGTCCGCGACGAGCTCGTCGCCCCGGAAGAAGTCGATCGCCTCGATGTCCTTCACCGTCTGCACCGCATCCCTTCGACACCGCTGTGCGCGTGTCCCGCTGGCCCTGAAGCGAATGACCCGTTGTCCGCAGCGTTCGGCGCCATTCCCCGCCACGGTCCGACGCCTGGTCCGCGCTGCGCCCCGAATCGCCTTACCCGCGATCGGACCGGTCCTGCGAACTAGGCCGCTACGATACGGACCGGCGGTCCACATCGGCAAGAGGTCCGGGCACATCGACACGAGCCAGAGGTCCGAGCACACCAGAGGTCCGAGCACATCGGCGCGAGGAGGTGCAGCGGTGGCCGGGTCCGAGCGCGCCGACGCCGCCCGCAACCGGGCGGCGATCCTCGCCGCGGCGGCGGACCTGTTCGACCGCGACGGCGCCGAGCAGGTGTCGATGAACGACATCGCCCGGGCCGCGGGGGTCGGCAAGGGCACCCTGTTCCGCCGCTTCGGCGACCGCACCGCGCTGATCGAGGCCGTCCTGTACCCGCGGGTCGCCGCGATGCTGACCCTCGTCGAGCAGGGGCCTCCCCCCCTCGGCCCCGGCGGGGAGCCGGTGGCCGCGCTGCACGCCTACCTCGACTCGCTGCTCGACTTCGTCTGGACGAACCGCACCCTCATCCGCGCGCTCGAACACCACGGGCCGTACGCCTACTACGCCAACCCGTCCAGCCAGTACTGGATCAGCGAGCTCGCCCGGCGCCTCAACGCCGTGCGCCCGGGTGAGAACACCGACTACCTGACGCACGTCCTGTTCACCGCGCTGCGGGCCGACGTCATCGACTACCTGGTCTCCAGCCGCCGGATGGACCCCGACCGCGTCCGCGCCGGCCTGCACCGCCTCGCCGGCAGCTGACCGCCGACGTCAGCCCGCGGCGCCCGAATCATGCCCGAACCACCCTCTTGCGTATGTGGACCGGCGGTCCGTATCGTGACGGCCTAGTCCGCCGGACCGGTCCTGAACCACGGGCGCGCACCCCACGGTGTGCACCGCACCCGTGCGGCCGCGGTCGGACGGGAGCCCACGCGGCGCGACCCGGGCCGCGGCAGGCGTCGGGCAAGGGAGCCGAATGACGCGAGGTGACGGATCGTGCTGCTGGAGTTGAGTCCCGACCAGGAGGTCCTCAGGGAGGCGACCGCGAGATACCTCGCGGACCGGGTCCCGGCCGAGGCGGTCCGCCGCCTGCGCCACGACCCCGCCGGCTTCGAGGCCGACTACTGGCAGGGCGGAGCCGAGCTGGGGTGGACGTCCCTGCTGGTCGGTGAGGAGCAGGGCGGCGGGTCGATCAGCGGGTCCGCCCTGGTCGACCTGACGCTGGTCGCCCCCGCGTCCGGCCGGCGCGCCGCGCCGGGCCCGCGGCCCGCCACCACCGCCGCCCCCCCCGCGGGGGGCGCGGCGGGCCCGGCGCACTCCGAGGTCCTGGCCGACATCCTGTCGGGTGCCACTGTGGCGGCGTGGTGCCTCGGCGGGCCGCCGCCGCTGGACCGGCTCGACAGCGTCGGCCTCGCCCTGCGGGTCGACGGCGACGACCTCGTCCTCGACGGGGTGAGCCGCCCGGTCGAGTCGGCCGCCCAGGCCGGGCACCTGCTCGTCGCCGCCCGCGGCGAGGAGGGGCTCACCCAGCTGCTGGTGCCCGCGGCCACGCCCGGGGTGACGGTGGAGCCGCTGCGCACGGTCGACCTGACCCGGCGCTTCTTCGCCGTCCGGATGGACGGCGTCCGGGTGCCGCGCGCCGCCGTCGTCGGCGAGGTCGGCGCGGCGGCCGACCAGATCGAGCGCCAGCTCCAGCGCGCGATCGTGATCCTCAACGCCGAGACGGTCGGCGCGATGCAGGCCGCCTTCGACATGACCGTCCGCTGGGCCTTCGAGCGTTACTCCTTCGGCCGGCCCCTCGCGTCCTACCAGGCGCTCAAGCACCGTTTCGCCGACATGAAGACCTGGCTGGAAGGCGCGCACGCCGTCAACGACAGCGCCGCGGCGGCCGTCGACGCCGGCTCACCCGACGCCGGGGAGCTGGTGAGCGCGGCGAAGTCCTTCATCGGCGACTACGGGACGGAGCTGCTGCAGGACTGCGTCCAGCTGCACGGCGGGATCGGCGTGACCTATGAGCACGACCTGCACCTGTACCTGCGCCGCGTCACCGTGAACCGGGCGCTGTGCGGCACGCCGGCCGAGCACCGCCAGCGCGTCGCCGCCGTCGTCGAGCACCTCAAGGAGCGGGCATGACGTCCGACATCAGCACCGGCACCGGCTCGGCCGCCGGCGCGGCGAACGCGGAAGCCACGGAGAGCGTCGCGGACTTCCGCCGGCGGGCGCGGACGTGGATCCGCGCCAACCTGCGCCCCCTCGAGCACAACGAGGGCGCCGGCGTCATGCGGGCGGACACGACGGACGAGGAGGAGCTCGCCGCCGTCGCCCGCGAGCGGCAGATCCAGCGGATGCTGTTCGACGCCGGCCTCGCCGGCATCTGCTTCCCGCGCGAGTACGGCGGGCAGGGCCTGTCGCCGGAGCACCAGCGCGCGTTCAACGAGGAGATCACCGGCTACGAGTACCCGGGCCGGCTGCAGGCGCCGACGTTCTCGCCGTGCGCCGCGGTGCTCCTCGAGTTCGGCACCCCGGAGCAGAAGGAGCGCCACCTCCCCGCCATCATCAAGGGCGAGGAGATCTGGATGCAGTTCCTCTCCGAGCCCAGCAGCGGTTCGGACGTCGCCGGCGCGCTGACCACCGCCGTGCGCGAGGGCGACGACTGGATCCTCAACGGCTCGAAGATCTGGACGACCGGGGCCTGGTGGTCGGACTGGGCGCTCTGCCTGGCCCGCACGAACTGGGACGTCCCGAAGCACCGCGGGCTCACCGTGTTCATCATGCCGCTGCGCCAGCCCGGCATCGACGTCCAGCGCATCGAGATGCTCAACGGCAACAAGGAGTTCTGCCAGGAGTTCATCACCGACGTCCGGGTCCCCGACACCGACCGCATCGGCGACGTCGACAACGGCTGGACCGTCGGCACCCGGTGGATGTTCCACGAGCGGATGCTGCACAACTCCCCGTTCGTCACCGTCCCCGCCGGCTGGTCCTACGGCGGCGTCGACGCCACCGTCCTGGTGGACGTCGCCCGCGACGCCGGCCGCCTCGACGAGCCACGGGTACGGGACCTCATCGGCGAGGGCCGGGTGCTCGACCTGGTCCGCGAGTCGCTGCAGGGCCGGATCGGCCGCGGCGTCGTCTCCCGCCGGATGCCCGACCAGTCGGCCGCCATCGGGCGCCTGTTCGCCGGCATCGCCTCCACCCGCGTCACCAGCATGGCGTACGACATCGCCGGCTCGGCGGGCGCGGCCTGGAGCGCCGAGGACGGCGCGGTCGCCGAGTGCGGGAACGACTTCCTCCTGCGCCAGACCACCTGCATCGGCGGCGGGACCACCGAGATGGCCCGCAACGTGATCAGCGAGCGTGTCCTCGGCATGCCCCGCGAGCCCGCCCTCGACCGTGACCGTGCCTTCCGCGACGTGCCCCGCGGGGGATCCGGTCGCTCCTGACCAGGAGGTGTGATGCCCACCCACGACATTCCGGTGTTCGACGCCGACAACCACCTGTACGAGACCCAGGACGCGCTCACCAAGTTCCTGCCGGCGCGCTACCGGGGCGCGATCGACTACGTCGACGTGCACGGCCGGACGAAGATCGTCGTGCGCGGGCAGATCAGCCAGTACATCCCGAACCCGACCTTCGAGGTCGTCGCCCGCCCGGGGGCGCAGGAGGACTACTACCGGCACGGCAACCCCGAGGGGAAGACGTACCGGGAGATCTTCGGCAAGCCGGTGCGGTCCATCGACGCCTGGCGGGAGCCGGCCGCGCGCGTCAAGGTCATGGACGAGCAGGGGCTCGACCGCACCCTGATGTTCCCCACGCTCGCCAGCCTGATCGAGGAGCGGATGCGCGACGACGCGGACCTCGTCCACGCCGTCATCCACTCGCTCAACGAGTGGCTGTACGAGACCTGGCAGTTCAACTACCAGGACCGGATCTTCACCACGCCGGTGATCACCCTGCCGATCGTGGAGAAGGCCGTCGAGGAACTCGAGTGGGTCCTCGAGCGGGGCGCCCGGGTCATCCTCGTCCGGCCGGCGCCCGTGCCGGGCCTGCGCGGGCCGCGCTCGTTCGGCCTGCCGGAGTTCGACCCGTTCTGGGCCCGCGTGCAGGAGGCCGACATCCTCGTCGCACTGCACTCGTCCGACAGCGGGTACGCCCGCTACAACGGCGAGTGGATGGGCGCCAACCGCGAGATGCTGCCGTTCCAGCCGAACCCGTTCCAGATGCTGCAGGCCTGGCGACCGGTCGAGGACGCGGTCTCGGCGCTCGTCTGCCACGGCGCGCTCTCCCGCTTCCCCCGGCTGAAGGTGGCCGTCGTCGAGAACGGGATGAGCTGGGTCGCCCCGCTGATGGACGCCATGAAGAACCTGTACAAGAAGATGCCGCACGACTTTCCCGAGAACCCGCTCGACGTGATCCGGCGCAACGTCTACGTCAGCCCGTTCTGGGAGGAGGACCTCGGCGCGCTGACCAAGGTCCTAGGTGAGGACCACGTGCTGTTCGGGTCCGACTATCCGCATCCGGAGGGGCTGGCGAACCCTGTCAGCTACATCGACGAGCTCGCCCACCTGCCAGAACCACTCGTGCGCAAGCTCATGGGCGGCAACCTCGCCCAGCTCATGAAGGTCCCGGCCGCGGTCTGAGCGGCAGCGCCTGATGAACCTCGCGGGGTAGGTCCCCCGCCCGTGGTCCGGCCGGCCACCACGGTGCCGTCGGGGCGGCCGGCCGGACCACAGCCATGAACACCAGCTGGGAGTTCGCATGGGTTTACTTTCGGACCGGGTCGCCGTCGTCACCGGCGCCAGCCGGGGCATCGGGAAGGGCATCGCGCTCGCGCTCGCCGACGAGGGCGCGACGGTCTACGTCACCGGGCGGACGGTGTCCCCCGGCTCGCACCCGCTTCCCGGCACGGTCGGTGAGACCGCGGCGGAGGTGGACCGCCGGGGCGGCCGGGGCATCGCCGTGCAGGTCGACCACGGGGACGACGACCAGGTCGCCGCGCTGTTCGAGCAGGTCGAGCGCGAGCAGGGCCGGCTGGACATCCTGGTCAACAACGCCTTCTCCCTGCCCGAGGACCTGACGGAGCCGAACCCGTTCTGGGAGAAGCCGCTGTCGAACTGGGAGATGGTCGACGTCGGGGTGCGGTCGAACTTCGTCGCCGCCTGGCACGCGGCGCGGCTCATGGTTCCGCGCCGGGCCGGCCTCATCGTGGCGATCTCCGGCTACGTGGGAGTGACCTACACCTACGGCGTCGTCTTCGGCACCTGCAAGTCCGCGGTCGACCGCATGGCCCGGGACATGGCCGTCGAACTCAAGCCGCACAACATCGCGTCGATCTCGCTGTGGCAGGGCCTCACCTTCACCGAGCGGGCCGAGCGCAACATCTCGCTGAACCCCGCGATGAAGGAGCAGCTCGTCACCAACCCGACGATCGGCTGCTCGCCGGAGTTCCCCGGCCGCGTCATCGCGGCGCTCGTCCAGGACACGGACCTGATGCGGCACTCCGGGGGTACCTTCATCACCGCCGAGCTGGCCCAGGAGTACGGCGTCACCGACCTCGACGGGAAGGTCATCCCGTCACTGCGGGCCCAGCGTGGCGCCCCGCTCTGGTCCCCCGTCTAGCGGCCCGCGAACCGCCGGCGCCCCCTGAACCAGAGGCGCGGTCCCCAACCAGCGGCGTTCCCTGAACCAGCTACGCCGCGCACAGCATCGCAGAGCGCACGCCACCACACCCAAGACCCGCATCTCCACCCCCGGCGTCGACGCCGACGTCGGCACAGCAACCGCGAGGAACGATGAGCCAGCCCATCACCGCCGAGAAGCTCGCCCGGCTCGAACAACTGCTCGAGCGGCAGGACATCCACGACACCCTGACCCGGTTCAGCCGGGGCATGGACAGGTTCGACCGCGAGCTCTTCCTCTCCGCCTTCCATCCTGACGCCGTGATCGCCGCCGGTCCGTTCGTCGGCGGCCCGGTCGAGCTGTACGACTGGGCGTCCGCCGGGCATGAGCAGGGCCAGGTGGCCACCCACCACAACCTGCTCAACGTCACCATCGACATCGACGGCGACACCGCGCACACCGAGACGTACTACCTGTTCGTCGGGCGCAACCGCGACGACTCCAACTGGATCGCCGGTGGCCGCTACATCGACCGGCTGGAACGGCGCGCAGGCGAATGGCGGATCGCGTTGCGCACCAACGCCATCGAGTGGTCGGGCCTGGTGCCCACCATGGACATCCCGTTCTCCGACGTGCCGGACATCCACCTCGACGGCGCTCCCACCCGCAGCAAGGAGGACCCCTCCTACCGGCGGCCGCTGATCAACACCCGCAAGCCGCAGATTCCCTAGGCCAGGCCGATTCCCCAGGCCAGACCGATCCAGCCCGGGGCGGCGACCGCCCGTTCCACCCCTAGCCGACCACGAGGTGAGCCGGATATGAGTATCAGTGCCGACGACCTGAGCTTCGTCCTGGACCGTGAACAGATCCGCGACCTCCTCGCCCGGCTCGCCCGGGGCGAGGACCGGCGCGACGCGGAGCTGATCAGCGGGGCGTACTGGCCGGACGCGACCGACGACCACGGCATCTTCCGCGGCACGTTCAAGGAGTACCTGGCGTGGGTCGTGCCCGGCGCGCCCTCAATCCCCGTCACCCTGCACACGCTGGGCCAGACCCTGATCGACGTCACGGGTGACACCGCGGTGGCCGAGACCCACGTCACCTCCTATCACCGGATCGACTTCGGTGAGCAGGAGCATGACGTCGTGATCGGCGGCCGTTACGTCGACCGGCTGGAGAAGCGGGACGGGGAGTGGCGCATCGCGCACCGCACCATGCTCTACGACTGGTTCCGGGACTTCGGGCAGTCGGTGGACTGGTCGCAGGGGGTCATGGGCACCCCGTTCCTCGCCGACCACTATGTGGGCAGCGCGAACGGCGACCACAGCGTCACGTTGTTCCAGCAGAAGTCCGGCTGACCCCGCGCGACCGCAGCGCCACCCCGTCCGGATCGACACCCCAGCTGATGATCCGGACGGGGTGGATGCGGATGACCTCACGGCTGAGATGGCGCTGCGGCGGATCCTGATCGGTCAGCGCCTCCGCCGTTCCCCGGATCTCCACGCCGCGCACCCGCCACGGGTCGACGGAGGCGATGTCGTCGACGACGAGGGACACCACGCCGGTGGCCGCGACGTTGCGGAACTTCCGGCTGGCGCCCAGGTCGTACCCGTGGATGTCGATCGTGCCGGTCGCCTCGTTGACGCGGAAGGCGACCGGGGAGTTCTGCGGCGCGCCGCCCGGGGCGACGGTCGCCAGCCGGCCGAGCCGCTGGCCGGCCAGGTACGCACGTTCGGTCTCGGTGAAGTCCATGCCGCCAGCATCGGACCTGAAGTGGACTTCAGGTCAAGGGCCGGCGCCGACCGGGCGCCGGCCACGCGTGCTGGCCCCTGGTACCCGGCTTACCCCTGATACCCGGCCACGTAGTCGCCCGCGGTCTTGTGGAGGTGCCGGATGGCGATCTCCTGGTCGTTGAGCGGGAACCGCGAGACGGCGCGGGACTCGAGCATGGTCTGGGTGGCCTCGAGCGTGTTGCAGTCCTGCAGCGCGAACTCCTTGAAGGTGACCGCGGCAAGCTCCTGCCGGATGCGGTCCTGCGCGGTCCGGGCCGGCACGAAGTACAGCGTGCCCTCGAAGATGTGCTGGTTGTACGCCGTCGGCCAGTAGTGGTAGGTGAGGTACCAGCCCGGCGCCCACACCACGATCATGAAGTTCGGGAAGAAGACGTAGGAGTCCAGGCCCCACGCCGGGTGGCCGGCCGGGTTGACCCCTGACGGCAGCGAGTTCAGGCCCTCGATGTCGGGGCGGTCCCACGGCCCGAAGTTGCCACTGCGCAGGACCCGCTCGATCGGCTTCACCATGTTGAGGTCCTTCGGCGGCGACATCCCGCCCCACGCCGACTGCATCGAGTGCGGACCGTCGATGTCGTAGTGCAGTGACTCGTAGCCGTAGCCCAGCAGCTTGCGTGACTCGTCGCCCACGTACTGCTTCGCGTGCAGGACGGGTGCGTGGTAGAACTCCGCGAACGCGTCGATGTAGAGCTTCCAGTTGCTCCCGACCTCGGCCCGGTACTTGTAGACCTCGGTCATCTCCCCGAAGGGATAGCCCTCGAGTCCCTTCGCGAAGCGCCCCAGGTACTCGGCCAGCGATGTCGTGCCCTCGCTGTCGAGGTTGATGAAGATGAAGCCCTCCCACAGCTCACAGCGCACCGGTACCAGACCGAGCTGCGACCTGTCGAGGTCGAAGAACTCCGACTCCTGCTGGACGAACGTGCAGGAGCCGTCGAGCCCGTAACGCCAGGCGTGGTACTTGCAGGTGAACTGCCGAGCCGTGCCCTGCGTCTCCTCCTGGGGAAAGTCGTTCCACACCAGCTTGTTGCCGCGATGCCGGCAGACGTTGTGGAACGCGCGGACCTCGCCCTCGGCGTCGCGGACGACGATCAGCGACGCACGCGCGGCGTGGATCTCCCTCGTGAAGTAGTTGCCGGTCCTCGGGATCTGCTCGACCCGACCGACGTTGAGCCAGGTCCGCCCGAAGATCGCCTTGCGCTCCAGCTCATAGTGCTCGGGCGAGATCGAGTCCTCGAACGAGACGAACCCGGTACCGAGGTCCGGGTAGTGCTCGGTCCAGCTGCCCTCCGCGGGCTTCGGGAAGTGCGCCATCCGTCTACCTCCGAGCCGATGCACGTACGAGCCACGTGGCTACGGGCCGCCGCGAACTCCGAAACAATCCATCCGCGTGCTGTTTCTCCAGCCGCGTGAGAATGAACCCTACGAGTCCGTATGGTTTTGGTCAACAGCCGGCGGCGACAAGCGGACCAGGACCGCCCTGCCTCCCGCGAGGGCGCCCGAACGGCGCCACCGTCGGCCTTGACCAGAATCCGACGCATCCGTAGCTTTAGCGGATGGAGTCCAGGGCGGGTGGCGAGCGTTCACGGGCCGGGCGCCCGACGGCGACGGAAGCGGCCAGGCTGACCGAGCGGCTCCGGCGGGCCGCCGTCGACACGTTCCTGGAGTCGGGCTACGACGGCACCACGATGGAGGCCGTCGCGCAGGCCGCGGGAATCACCAAGAGCACCCTGTACGCCCGCTACCCCGACAAGCGGACGCTGTTCATCGCGGTGAGCTCGTGGGCGCTCACCCGCCAGGAGCGCGACGAGCGCGTCCTCGAACCGCTGCCCGACGACCTCGCCGAGAGCCTGACCGTGATCGCGCGGGCGATCCTGGCCCGCTCGGTCGACCCCGACATCGTCCGCCTGAGCCGGATGGCGATCGCCGAGTCCGCGCGCTTCCCCGAGTTCGCGGCGAGCTCGCAGGCCGTCACCTGGTCACCGCGGGTGCAACTGATCATTGATGTGCTACGCAGGCACGAGAGCGCGGGCACCGTGGTCGTCGGGGACGTCGACCTCGCCGCCGAGCAGTTCTTCGCCATGGTCGGCGCGATGCCGGCGTGGCTGGCCGCCTACGGCATCTACCGGACCCCCGAGGTCGAGGAGGAGCACCTCCACCACGCGGTGAGCCTCTTCCTCAACGGTGTCCTGGCCAGGCCGGAGACCAGGCCGCACCCGACCGAGGCTGCCAGGCCCGCCGAGGCCGCCAGGGCCGCCGGGGAGGGACCGGCCGTCCCGCGTGCGAGCTGGTCGATGGAGTACCGGCGGCTCGGCCGCAGCGGGCTGAACGTCTCGCGGCTCGCGCTGGGAGTCGCGGCTCTCGGCGCCGGGCCCGCGGACCATGACGAGCGGGCCGCGATCGGCGTCATCCACCGCTTCCTCGACGCCGGCGGCAACCTCCTCGACACCACTGCCGCGGGTGACGTCGGCCGGGGTGGCACGGACCCGGACGGCGCCGCGGTGGAGCTCTGCGGCCGTGCCGTTCGGGACAGGCGCTCGAGCGTCGTCCTGGCCTCGAGCGTCGGGCGGCCGAGCGGGCAGGGCCCCCACGACGGCGGGAACAGCCGCCGTCACATCCGGGCCGCCTGCGAGGCGACCCTCCGCCGGCTCCGGACGGACTATCTCGACCTCCTCCAACTCGACGCCGACGACCCGACGACCCCGCTGGAGGAGACGATCGACGCGTTGGACGACCTGGTGCGCGCCGGGAAGGTTCTCTACGTCGGCGTCGCCAACCTGCACGTCTACCGGGTGATGAAGGCGCTGTCGGTCAGCGACCGGCTCGGCCGGGCCCGTTTCATCTCGTTCCGCGGCCCGTACGGCCTGCTCTCGCGGGAGCTCGAACACGAGCACCTCCCGCTGCTGGCGGAGGAAGGCCTCGGCCTGATCAGCACGAACTCACTCCGCTCCCCCGAGCACATGCACAGGCACAGGCACAGGCACGCCACCGTCGCCGCCACGGAGGCCGCGGCGGCGGAGCTCGGGTGCACGGCCACGCAGCTGTCGCTGGCCTGGCAACTGACGAGACCCGTCACCTCGATCACGCTCGACGTCGCCTCCGCGGCCCAGTTGGACGAACACCTCGCGGCCCTGGGCATCGAGATCCCCACCGAGATCGCGGCAGCACTGGAACAGGTCTCCCGTCCCCAGGGGTAACGGTCCGCGGCCGCGCCGGCCGGCCTGTACGGCCGCGGCCGGGGCGCCGCCCGGCTGACAGCGACGCTGACAGCGGCGCGGCGGCTTCGCCTGCTGATACGCGTGGCCGCGAGGAGTCGGGCGGCCCCCGACCGCGTGCCGTCCGTCGCTCTCGCGTCGACATTCGGCTCTTTCGAACGCGTTACCTGCGCGATTTAGTGGACGTGTCGAAAATGTACCAATGCGGCCCATGGAAACGCACGTGGTCACCGACCTCGGCTGGGCCCATCCTGCGAAAGCGAGACCTCTGATGAGTATCTACGACGCTATCGGTGGTGCGAGCGCCGTGCAGGCCGCGGTCGACGAGTTCTACGTCCGGGTGACGGCCGACCCCGAGCTCGCGCCCTTCTTCGCCGGCAAGGACATCCCGCGTCTCAAGGCGCACCAGCAGGCGTTCATCTCCGCGGCGATCGGCGGGCCCGAGGTCTACCAGGGCGGAGCGATCGCCTCGGTGCACTCCGGCCTCCGGATCACCGACGCCAACTTCGACGCCGTGGTGGACCACCTGGTCTCGGCGCTGAGCGGCCTCGGTGTCCCGGCGGAGACCACCGGCCAGATCGGAGCGGCGCTCGCGCCCCTGCGTGCCGACATCGTCACGGTGAAGTAGCGCTCACCGACGCCGGGCCGTCCCAACAGGGCCGTCCCATCGGATGGGGCTCGGGCCGCGGCGCGGGCTCAGACGGCGACGAGGCTGTGCAGACCGGCGCGGACCTGCGACAGCGGCATCCCGCGCGCCGAGACCAGGTAGTCGACGGCGTTGGCTCGCAGCGCGGGGAACAGCACGTGCGCCAGGTATTCGGCGTCGGCGTCGGCGTCACCGCCGGGACGGGTGGCGGACAGCCGGCGCGCCAGCTCGCCGATCCAGAACTCGCTGAGTGGGCTGGTGTAGTAGGTCTCCAGGCTGTCATCCTCCAGGGTGCGGATGAGGGCCCGGTTGGTCCAGACGAACTCGAGCAGGGCGTCGAGGTAGGCGTTCAGCGCGTCGACGGGCTCGCCGCCGGGGCCGAGCGGCGCAGGCCCCTCCTCGACCCGCTCCCGCAGCGCGGCGGCGCGGGGGGCCAGCACCGCGTGGATCAGCGCCGCGCGGTCACCGACGCGGCTCAGCACCGTGGACCTGCCGACGCCGGCGGCCTCGGCGATGTTCTCCATCGAGACCGCCTCGACCCCGCCCCGCTCGAACAGGACGGCGGCCGCCGCCACGATCGCCGCCCGGCCGCAGGCGGTGTCCGATCTTTCCGGAGCCACTGCTCTTTCGGGAGCCACGGCGCTCCTCCCCTTACGGAGGCGGACTGATGGCCCGCATCGTAACAGTATTCCGGACCGACGGTCCGTTTCTGCTGGTCAACAACACCCGCGGGCACCCGGCCTCCCGACCGGCGGGCACAGCAACGGCGAGATCGGACCGTGCGGGGGCGGCGGTTCGGCGGGGCGCGCTCGCCGGGGCGCGGCCCCGAAAGCGGCTGGCGCGTGGCATCGACATCAGCATCGGCACGCACCGCGGCAGCTGTCGGCCGTCAATCCTCCCATTCATCCGCCATGAAAATGCGGACACTTACGGAAGATCGGACGATGCGCCGTGCGACTCGATTACTCGTCACATCCGTCGCTTGCTGTGCGGCCATTCTTCTCGGGGCCTGCGGTGGCGGCGGCGGCGACTCCGCCCCGACCGCCCGGCTCCGCCCTCACTCTTCGTGGCTCCCGGTACCCATCCGGCGCGGTGGGTGGCGCCGCTCGGTGGTGGCCCTGCGCCACCGTGTAGAAATGCGCGGTCTGCCGGGAGAGTCCCGGTGTGCGCGTCCTGTGCCCCATGAGCGGTCGCACGGGCGGCCGAGGGTCGGGAACCGGGGGCCATGCCGGACTCATCCGCTTTCGATGTGCTGATCGGGCTGGCGCTGCTCTTCGCCGCGTTCAGCCTCGCCGTGTCCCGGATCAACGAGGCTGTGCTCGCCCTGTTCCGCTACCGGGGACGCCAGCTCGAGGCCGAGCTGCGGCGGCTGCTCGGCGCCCGGCCAACCGGCGCCCCCGACGGCGACCCTGAGGACGGCCCCGACGGCGGCAACCCGCCGGACGTCGCCGCCGAGCTGCTGGACGGCCCGCTGCGCACCACCCGTGCCACCGGCCGCAACGCCACCCCGCCGGCCATGGCGGACCACCCGCCCGTCTCCGGGGCCCTGGCCGCGGTGCGCCGGGCACGCAGCCTGCGGCTGCCGTCGTACGTGCCGTCGACCGCCTTCGCCCAGGCGCTCCTCGACCGGGTAGACCCGCCCGCCCGGGCCATGCTGTCCCAGCTCCGCCCGGAGACCCTGCCCGACCATGTCACCGACGAGGCCCGGACCGCCTACCGGCGCGCCTACGACGAAGCCCGACACGCCCTCGACGAGCGGACCGCCCAGGCGCTGTACGCCGCGATGCCCGCGGACCACCCGGCCGGGCGGGTGATGGCGGCCGCGCTCGTCGCCGCCACCGGCTCCGGCGCGGTCGGGACCATCGAGGACGGGCTCGCCTCGCTCCCCCCGTCGCCGGCGAAGGACGCCCTGATCGCGGCGACCGTCCAGGCCGCCGGGGACCGCGAGAAGATCGTCACCGAGCTGGCCCGCTGGTACGACGACGCCATGGACCGCCTCTCCGGCTGGTACCGGCGGCGCATCGCCGTCTTCCTGCTCTGCTACGCGATCCTGCTGGCCGTCCCGTTCAACCTCGACGCGATCGGGCTGGCCCGGGCGTTCTGGCAGGACGGGACGGTACGCCAGGCCGCGGTGGCGGCCGCCCAGGTCGAGGTGACCTCCGGCGGCGCGGTGGCACCCGACCAGCCCGAGCCCGACCAGCCCACGGCCGGCGAGGCGGCGGAGCAGGCGGTCCAGGCCGTGCGGGACGCCTCCGGACTCGCCGTCCCGATCGGCTGGGTGCACAACTCGGAGGAGCGGGACGACCCGCGGGAGGTCCCCGACTCCGTCGGCGGCTGGCTGCTGAAGATCGCCGGCCTCGCGATCGGCTGCTTCGCGCTCACCGCTGGCGCCCCGTTCTGGTTCGACCTGCTCGGACGGCTGGTCAACATGCGCGCCACCGGGCCCAAGCCCCGGGCCACCAACGGTTAGCACGGGCCGAAGCCGGCGAGAGGACTGACGATGGCACAGGCGCGTTCCCGCGGGGCGGTGGCTGAGGTCGGCATCATCGGGGCGGGAGTGCACGGCGCGAGCGCCGCGTTCCACCTGGCCCGCCGCGGGCTCGACGTCGTCGTGTTCGAGCGGGGACGACCCGCGGGCGGACCGACCGGCCGCTCCAGCGGTATCTGCCGGGCCTACTACACCCAGCCGTTCCTGGCCCGGGCCGCGCACGACAGCATCGCGTTCCTCGCGGAGTTCGCCGAGCACACCGACGGCGGAGACGCCGGCTTCGTCCGCACCGGCGGGCTGTACCTGCACGGCCCGGACGACGCCGCCGCGGCGCGGCGCACCGCGACCGCCCTGATCGACCTGGGTGTCAGCATCGAGATCCTCGGCCCGGACGAGGTGACCGTCCGATTCCCCGGAATCGACGTCGGCGCGGGCGACGGCCCCGGCTCCGCCGGCACGGGCGGGAACGTCGCGGTGGCCGTGCGGGAGGAGCAGGCCGGGTACGCCGATCCCTACCGGACGACCTGGGGCTTCGTCGCCGCGGCCCGCACGCGCGGCGCGGTGGTCCACGCCGACACCCGGGTCGTCCGGATCACCGAGACTCCCGGGCAGGTCGCGCTCACCACCGCGGACGGCACGACGCACCGGGTCCAGCGCCTGCTGCTCGCCGCCGGTCCCTGGACCGCGCCCCTGGCCGCCCAGCTCGGCGTCCCGTTGCCGCTACATGCCGAACGGCACGTGGTCGCGCTCCTCGGCCCCGTCTCCGGCAGCGGCCCCGCCTCGACCGCCGGTGCCACGTCCGGCGGCGCCGGCTCCGCCCGCCGCGGCGCGGCGCCCCCGGACATCCCCGACCCCGACACCGGAGTGATCATCGACGTGGCGGGCGGGTACTACGCGGCGCCGCAGCCCGACGGCGGCTGGATGCTCGGCGGCCTCGAGCCCACCCCGCCGGTCGACCCGGACGCCGCGACCGCCCCGGTGCGCGACACCGAGTTCGCCCGGCTCGCCGAGGCCGCCCTGCGCCGGCGCCCCGGCCGGCCCGGCGAGACCCGGGCCCGGGCTCGGGCTCGGGCCGGCGGCTGGTCCGCGCTCTACGACGTCAGCCCGGACTGGCAGCCGGTGATCGGGCAGATCACCGACCGGGTGTGGGTCGATGCCGGCACCAGCGGACACGGCTTCAAGCTCGCCCCGGTCCTCGGCGACCACGTCGCCGGCCTGCTCGCCGGTGAAGCGCCCGCCCCCGGCCTGGCCGAGTTCGCCCCCGGCCGGTTCACCGCCGGCGATCAGCTGACCGCCGGCTTCGGCACCGCCCGCATTCTCGGGTAAGCCCGGTCAGCCCTCCAGGAGGGTGACGACGGCGAAGCTCAGCACCAGTCCGAGGATGACGGCCCGGATCGGCAGCTGGGCCCGCTCCACCCGGTCCTGGCGTTCCGAGAGCGCCGACAGCGGCCCGGCCACCATCGACAGCAGCACCCCGGCCCACACCAGCGCGGACAGGTCGGCCACGTCCGGGTCGAGGCCGACGACGAGAATGGTGACCACCAGACTCGCGGCGAAGAGCACCTGGGGCAGCAGCAGGAGCGACATCCGCGGCAGCGCGGTCTTCGCGGTCGCGCCGGAGTCGGGTCGGCCGGAGAGCACGACCCGCACGAACGACAGCGCGTACAGCGGAGCGTTGAACAGGGTGCTGGCCACCGTCCGCTGGGCTCCGCGCGGCCCGGTGTAGGCGACGATGAACAGCAGCGAGCCGACCAGGTACGGCAGGGCGTGCAGCACGTAGGCGGTCAGCGACACCCCGGCCGCGATCTGGACCCCGGCCAGCACGCTCAGCGGCGGCCCCAGCAGGAACATCATCTGCGCGCACGCCACCAGGTAGCCGATCCCGGTGTGCAGGTAGTGCGCCCGCTGCCAGCCGGTCAGGCCGGGCTTGCGCAGCGGGTTGTCGAACAGCAGCAGGCGCAGGCCGTCCATCGCCCACCGGCTGCGCTGCTTGGCGTACTCCGCCGCGGTGGCCGGCGCGATCCCGACGGACACCGGGCCGTGGTGGTAGACGCTCTGCCAGCCGGCGGCGTGCAGCTGGTAGGAGGTGTGCAGGTCCTCGACGATGTTCCACTCGCTGAAGCCGCCGACGGACTCGACCGCCGTCCGCCGGTACAGGGTGCCGTTCCCGCAGGACGACGCGGCGCTGTCGCGGTCCTTCGCCGGCTGCACCGCCTTGTACAGCATCGGTTCGGCGTTGTTGAGCACGTCGTGGCGGCCGACGTCGAAGCGCTGCTCGGTGCAGACGAACCCGATCTTCGGGTCCCGCAGGTAGCCGAGGACGAGCTCGCCGAGATCGGGCACCGCGATGTGGTCGGCGTCCAGCGTCATGATCGCGTCGCCGTCGGTGCGGGCGAGGCCGTGGTTGAGGTTCGCGGCCTTGCCACGCGGCCCGTCGGTGCGGGTGAAGCAGGTGAGCCCGAGCCGGGCGGCGAGCGCGTCGATGTCGCGCCAGTTGGGCCGGCCGGCGATCCGCCCGTCGTTGAGGACGTAGGTGCGGTGCGGGTAGTCGATCGCCAGCGCCGCGCGCAGCGTCGCCTCGACCATCTCGACCGGCTCACCGCAGACGGTGACGAAGACGTCGAGGGTGCCGGCCGGCGCCGGGGCGCGCCGGACGTAGCCGGTGCGCATCCGGCCGGTCATCACCGCCGTCCACACGATCGTGAGGTAGCTGACGATCTCGGCCGCGTAGAACAGGTGGCCGGCCACGCCGGTGCCGTCCAGCGTCCCGGCGCGCCACACCGCGTACACCGCGCCGATCAGCGTGATCGCGACCCCGACGACCCGTCCGGCGACGGCCCTCCACCATGTGACGGGCACCCGGACCCAGGTGTCCACGCCGTCCAGCGGCGGGATCCCGGCCCGGGAGGCGTCGCGGCTGTCGCCGGCCACGGCCTGCGTCGGGATCGCCGGGACGGCCGGGGCCGCTACCGCGGACGGCTCACGCGGAGCCAGGCTGGGCGGTGCTGACGGTGGCGCGAACTCGGGTGAAGCCGGGCCGGCCACGTCGGCGGGCGCTGCCTGGTACGCCATACAAGTCCCTTCTCTATCCCCCCGCCACGCATCCTGTCAGCTGGTCATTTCGGGCTAGTTCGCCGGGGGGCGGCAGCCGCCGGACGCCGCCACCTATGTGGTCTCGCCGGGCCCCACCGCAGTGCCAACCGCGTCCGCCGGCCCGCGCGCTGCCAGCCCTTCCCGCCGCCGGCGGTGCGGTGGGCGCGGGGGTGCGGGGGGGCGGGGGGGGCGGGGGGGGCGGGGGGCGGGTCGCGGCGGGCCGCCGACTCCCGGACGACGCCGTCCAATGTGATCGTCATCGGCGGGCCTCCGTGACGGCACCCGGGCGCTCACCGCCGGACGCACCACCGGCAGACGCACCACCGGGTGCAGCGCCGTCGGAGCGGGTGCGTGTCGCGGCGGCCCGCGCCAGGCGGGACGCGACGTGGTCGAGCCAGCGAATCTCGGCCTCGGCGGCGAAGACCAGACTGTCCAGCACGAGCAGCCAGGCGACGTCCCCGGTCTCGTCGGCCTGCCGGCGCAGCCGGGTGTACTCCTGCATCGCCCGCAGCGTCTCGGTGCGCTGCCGCAGCACCAGCCCGCCGACGTCGACACCGGGCACCGTGACGGCGAGCGCCAGCTTGATGGCGAGCTCGTCCCGGCCGGCCGTGCGGCGGCTGACCGGGGTCCTCAGCACCCTCGACGAGCCCGTCGCGCTCGAGGCGGCGCAACGTCGTGTAGACCTGCCCGATGTTCAGCGGCCAGGTCGACCCGGTTCTGGACTCGAACTCCGCTCGCAGCTGGTAGCCGTACATCGGGCGCTCGGCCAGCACGGCCGCTGCCCGCACACCGCCCGTCACGGCGGCGGCCGGGACCGCCGCCGTGACCCCGTCACCTCAGCCGAAGCTCGTCGGCTTCGGCTCGGACCAGGTGGTGTCCTTCGGCGGCCAGCAGACGAACGGCTTGTCCTTCGTTCCACCGACGATCTCGAACTTCCCGCCCCGCACCCGGACGAGTGCCCGGCATTCCTGCTTATAGCCGTTGGTGACCGGGTCGGCCTTGGAGCGCTGGTTGTGCTGGCGCGACCAGTCCACCGGAACGGTCAGGCCATCCGCGGTGTAGTCGGTCAGGTGGTTGGTCGCGTCGATCACGGACGCCTGGGTGAACGCCGGCCCCGCCTTGAGGATGCCCTGGTAGGCGAGGTCCGCGTTGATCCATCCGTACATCGCCATCTCGTCGGGCTTGGCGCCGACCTTGCCGATCCACTTCTTGAAGGTGGCCATGGCGGTGTCCGCGGGATCGGCCTCGAACGGCCGGAACCCGACGCTGACGTAGTCACCCTCGAAAAGCGCGCCGGCCTCCTCGACGAACTTCTGGTTGTAGGTGTTCAGGTGGTACATCGGGACGTCGCCCATGCCCTGCCGCTCGAGTTCCTGGGCCAGGGTCTTCATGCCGTTCAGGTCGAGACAGGTGATGACCATCTGCGCGCCCGCGCGCTTCATCGCGGTCACCTCCGGCCCGACCCCGTTACTCAGGCCGAACGCCAGGGTGTCGTTCTTGTAGACGATCTCCTGGCCGGTGGTCGCGCCGTACCGCCCGATCGTGTCGGTGATCTGGGTGACGCACTGCTTCGAGTTGTCGGACACGCCGTACCCGAGCGCCGCGATCCGCTTGGTGCCGGCCAGTTCGGCGACGTAGGTGAAAGTGCGGTCCATGCAGTCCAGGCAGGGCGGGGCCGCGTTACCGAAGATGCTCTTCCGGCCGATCATCTGCGCCGGGTGGATGTCCCATCCATACAACGGGATCCCCGCGTCCGCGAAGTTCTGCCATCCGCTGGCGAGCTGCGGGGCGCTGAAGGTCGCGAAGGTGTCCTTCGCCGACACGATCTCGATCGCCTTCTGCTGGTTCTGCCCGAGCGCGTCATCGAGCTCCCGGGCGACGACGAGCTTGCGGCCGTGGACGCCACCCTCGCTGTTCCGGTAGTCGAAATACGCCTTGATCCCCTGGGAGAAGCAGTCCAGCAGGCAGGTGCCCAGCGGGTTGTTGGTCCGCGTACCCAGGACGGAGAACCGGATCTCGGCGTTCGTGACACCCGGTACCGCGCCGCCACCGGCGGACGAGGCGGGGGCGGCGGTGTTCGAGTCGGAGGAGTTCGAGCAGGCGGCGACCAGAGCGCCGACGGCAAGCAGGATGGCCAGGCAGCGCAGGCGGCGGCCATGACGTTTCATGGTCGGGCGGTTTCCTTCGTTCGGAGTACACGGATCGCACGCGGGCGGCACCGGCTCGTCAGTCGGCGAGCCGATGTCCGCAGTAGTTCGGGCTGACGATCTCGATGGCGGAGCCTTCGGGGTTCACCTCGACGAACGAGTAGCACTCGGCGGGTTTGCCGAAGTCCCGTTCGAGGTCGATGTCGCCGATGAGGCCACCGGCGTTGTAGCCCTTCACCGCCCGGAGACCGTCGATGTAGCCCTGCCGGGTCGGGCAGTCCCCCGCCTCCTCCAGGCCCCGGATGAACATGTCGGCGATGATGTAGCCGACCAGCGCCAGCGTCTGGTCGGTGTCCTGCAACTGCGGGGCGTAGGTGGCCATCGCGGCGCGGTAGACGTCGAGCGCGGGCGACTTCGTCTCCAGCGGTATGTAGGCGGCGAACGTCGTCAGACCGGCCAGCTGCGAGCCGTAGGTCTCCAACAGCTCGGTGTTCGGCGCGGGGCTGCTGCTGAGGATGACCTTGAGCGGGACGCCCTGGCGCCGCGCGGCCGCGACGACCTGGGCCAGGCCCTCCGTGCTCAGCGTGCCGGCCAGCGTGTCGACGCCCTCCTCGGCCATCTGCCGCGCAATCTGGTCCGCCTGGGCCGTGACGGGGTTGTTGTCGGTGCTGACCGAGGTCGTCGCGATCCCCACCGACCGGAAACTGGAGGTGAACTGTTCGGCGATGTGCGTCGACACGGTCGCGTCGAGCGGATTGTAGAGGATCATCGCCTTGGTCCCGCCGCGCTCATGGACGAACTTGCCGAACGTGTCGACCGAGCCCTTCGCCGTGAAACTGTAGTTGAAGGAGAACATGTTCCGGTACTTCGCCCACGCGTCCTCCACGGCGATCCCGAGCACCGGAATCCCGCGCTCCGCGAGATAGGCGGCGCCGCCCGAGGCCACCGTGCTCGTCTCGAGCATGCCGAAGATGCTTTCCCGCTCCGTCAGTGTGCGGGCCATCGTGAGATTCATCGACACCTTGGCCGTGTCGTCTCGCCAGTCATAGACGATCTGGCGCCCGTGCACACCGCCAGCCGCGTTCACCGCTCCGAATCGGGCGTCGATTCCGGCCCGGGCGGCACTGAACGTCACCGCGCCGAGCCCGGTGTCCGGGAACAACAGCCCCAGCTTGACCTCGTCCGCGGTGACACCCTCTGTGGTACAGGACATCGCGCTCTGCGCCGCGCCGCCCTGACAGCCAGTCAGAGCGGCGGTACATAACAGCACGGCGGACAACCACGACAGTGAACGAGTTGTCGCCATGCAAGCCCCCCGGGGGTCGAGCCGGTTCTTGCAGCCACCGTATCCCGGACGCCCAACATGGGTAACGACCTACTCACAACTATGAATCGGCGCGCCTATACCACCTCGCGAATGATCACTCCGGCGTGCATGGACACCATGCTCCGATGGACGCGAACAATATGACCGAAACAGCGGTCGCGATTCAACAGATACTCGCTGACCTGGGTTGATGCTCTGTCATGAGAACCTCCGCCGCAGCCCGCCCCGGGACCCGGGGCAGGCCACACCGACGGCGCCCCGTGGAGCACCGTCGGGTGGCCACGCGCCGCGCCGCGCCACCGATAGCCGATCCATTGCGCACTCGTTGACCTGACCGGGCCTGCTCCGCGGGAAGAACTCCCGGTTCTCGCCCCAGCCCTGCCGGCCGTCCCTCAGACGACGTCGAGCACTCCGCCCTCATTCCAATGCCCACGGTGATGGAGATCGAGATGCCTCCGGCCCATAGGCAGGACCGAATTTCCATCCGGCCCTGACGTCAGGCCTCAGCCGAGTGCGCGCAGCGCGTCGAGCGCCTTGTCCGCGTGCCGGTTCATCGCGAACTCCGAGTCGATCCGGACGACGACCGTTCCGTCCCGGTCGAGGACGAACGTGGCCCGCTTGTTGGGGCCGAACCTGCGGCGGACCCCGAACGCGTCCGCGATCGTCCGGCCGGTGTCGGCGAGGAGCGGGAAGCCGAGGGAGTGCTTGGCGCTGAACTCGGCCTGCTTGGCGGTGTCGTCCGCGCTGACGCCGACGATGCCGGCGCCGATCGCCGCGAACTCGCTCGCCAGGTCGCGGAAGTGGCAGCTCTCCCTGGTACAACCCGGGGTCATCGCCGCCGGGTAGAAGAACACGACCAGCGGCCCCTTCGCCAGCAGGTCCGACAGCCGCAGTTCGGCGCCGGTCTCGTCGACACCGGACAGGTCACCGACCCGGTCTCCCACGTTCATCCGAGGGCCCTCCACTCGTTCGCGAACCGGCATCCTGGCCACCGGGCGACCAATCCTCCCACCTGTGCACGGTAGGTGACATATCGAGTGGAGCGGACCGGCGCGCGCTCAGACCGGCAACGGGCACGCCGGTCGAGCACGCGCCGGTCAGGCGGGCGCCGGCTTGTTCAGCCCGCGGCGGGCTGGGGCAGCGCGGCCAGGTCGTCCTCCGTCAGCGACCACCCGGCGGCGGCGGCGTTCGCCGACACCTGCTCGGGGCTGGTCGCACCGGCGATCACCGACGCCACGCCGTCCTGGGCGGCGAGCCAGGCGATCGCCAGCTCCAGCACGGAGTGGCCGCGGTCGGTGGCGAACGCGATGAGGGCGTCGAGGTAGGCGAAGTTCCCCTCGGTCGCCATCGCGGCGAAGTAGGAGCTGGAGGCCAGCCGGCTGCCGGCCGGGAACGGCTCACCGGCCCGGTACTTCCCGCTGAGCATCCCGGAGGCGAGCGGGAAGTAGGGCACGATCCCCATGTCCGCCTTGAGCGCCGCCGGGACGATCTCCGCCTCGACGGCCCGCCGGAGCAGGCTCCACTCGATCTGGGCGGCGACGAACGGAGCGACGTCCCGCTCGGTGGCGAACGCCGCCCGCGCCTCGATCTGCTCGGCGCTGACGTTCGAGCAGGCGATGCTGAGTACCTTGCCCGAGCGCACCAGCTCCTCGAAGGTCTCCATCGCCTCGCTCAGCGGCGCCTCGGCGTCGGGAAAGTGCTGGTAGTAGACGTCGATGCGGTCGGTGCCGAGGCGGCGCAGGCTGCCTTCGCACCCCTCCAGGATCCGCCGCCGCAACGCGCCGGGCGTGTACGCCTCGCCCCGCGGGCGCGGGAGCACCTTGGTCGCGATGACCGCGGCGTCGCGGCGGGAACCGAGCGCGGCGCCGAGGAACTCCTCCGACGCGCCGTCGCCGTACATCTCGGCCGTGTCGAAATGGGTGATCCCGAGATCGAGGGCCGCGTGGACGACGGCCGCGCTCTCGGCGGCACCGAGCCGGGCCCCGAAGTTGTTGCAGCCCAGCCCGACGATCGAGACGGCTGGTCCGGCACTGCCCAGCGGGCGGGTCCGCATGACGGTTCTCCTTGGTTCCGCTCGGCACCACGGCACGAGCTGGTCGACGGCGCGCCTTGACGCGGAGGCACGCCTGGGAGGCGGTCGATCGGTCAGCCGCGCGGAGCGCACGCTCCTCAGCGCGCGCCGCGGATACTCAGATCGCCGTCGCCGATCGTCCCATCCGGCTCTCCGGCACCCGGTCGAGGGCCCGCGCCACCCGCCGACAGCACCGGCGCCGAGGGCACCGGCCTCGCACACACTCGCGTCGAACTCGTCGGCGCCGTGCCCGTCGGCACCGTGCCCGCTGCCGCCGTGCCCGCCGACGTCGCGCCCGCCGACGTCGTCTGGACGGTGCCGTAGGCGCCGTCGTGGTAGACCAGCGGGGCCTCGGGCCGGCCGGTCTGGCTGTCGAGCACCTCGGCGACGACGAGATGATGGTCGCCCTCGACGGTGCGGCGCCGGATGCGGCACAGCAGCCAGACCGCGGCGTCGAGCAGCAGCGGCTCGCCGCCGGGGAGCGCCCGCCACCGCGTCGGCGGGCCGAACCGGTCGGCGCCCGGCTGCGCGAACCGGGCCGCCAGCTCATGCTGCCCCTCCGACAGCATGTGGACCATGAGCGTCTCGCTGGCCTCGAGCACGGGCGCGATGGACGACCGCACGGACAACGCCAGCGACACCAGCGGTGGACGCTCGGACAGTGAGGCGACAGACGTCGCCGTGAACCCCACCGGACCGCGTGGCCCCGCCATCGTCACGATCGTCACGCCGGCGGCATGACGCCGGAAGGCACGCGCGAGCGCGCCCGGGTCGGCGACGCTGCGGGCCGGTGACCGGCGCGGCGTCGGGTGCTGCGCGGAGACCTGCTTCGGCATAACCACACCCTTTCCCAGCGACGCCGATCTAACAACCACGGACGCCCCCGATCAGCCCGGCGGATGGCGGGCCGACGCAGCTGGCATCTCGCGCTGTGACGGAACCGCCCCTGCCGCAACCGCCTCCGGCCAGGACGGATTCCGCGCGAGCGGACTGTCGCGGGGACCGAGAGCGCCGAACCACAGGTTGTAGATCCGGTCCCACTCCCCGCTCAGCATCATGTTCTTGAGCACACCGTTGACGAATCTGACGAACTCGTCGTCCTGGGCCTGATTCCCGCTGCGCCACAGGGCTACCCCGTAGGGCTCGTCCAGGGTCGCGGAGTCGGTCCCGAACACCCTGTCGAAGGCCGACGGCGCCACCTCGAGGTACTCGTCCTGATCGGCCATGCCGGCCAGAACGACGTCATCGGTCGCCGCGGCGTCCGCCCTGCCCTGTTGGACCGCGACGAGGCAGTCGGCGGCGCGCGGGAGCTCGATGACCGTCAGGCCGGGAATCGGTGGCCGGGACGGCGTGGCCGCCGGCGCCCCGGCGGCCGCCTCGCGCAGTTTCTCGACCGACGTGCTCTCCTGGGTCGAGCAGACGGTGAGGCCGGCGAAGTCGCCGATCGAGTGGAATCCGGCGTTCTTCGGGATGAGCAACTTGAAGCTGGACTCGAAGTACACCCCGGAGAAAAGGATGTCCGCCTTCCGCTCGCAGGTGATCGTGTAGGTCGCGATGACGAGATCCAGCCCGGACGCCGAGTCGGTCGCCGTATCCGCGTCCGGGTGCGCGGGATCGGCGTCGTCCATGATGAGAATGCCGCGCTCGCTCGTGGTGACCGCGTGGAACTTCATCCGGTCGGTGCCCGCCGGGCCGAACAGCGCGGCGGCGATCTGCGCTGCTATGTCGACGTCGAAGCCCTCGATTTTGAGTGTCCGCCAGTTCATCGAACCGGCCGGGGGCACGTCGGTCGTGATCCCGACGTCCAGATAGCCGTTCCCGCCGTCGTAGATGGCTGCCATCGTCGAACCCGGGCGGAACCGGCCGGGGGAAGGCAGCGGCCCCACCGGTGGCAGGCTCGCCCGTACCGGCCTGCCATCGGCACAGACCTGTCCGGTGTCCGGCCCGGCCGGCGGCCCGGCGGGACGCGGGTCGGCCGGCGCCGCGGCTCGGTCGGTGACGGCCGGAGCCGACGGGACCGGACGCGCATCATCCGGCAGCTCCGCGCTGGTGGTCCCGCAGGCGGCGGCAGTGGCGGCGATGGCAGCCGCGGTGAGCACCGCGACGAGCCCGGCCGGCCGTCGTCGACCACGACGACGACGCGAACCGCCCGGACGACGCGACTCGCCCGCCAGGGCGGTCACTACCGGTACTCGCGGAGTCGTCGCCGCATGCCCCACACGACCAGGCCGGCCGCCGCGGCCAGCAGCACGCCGGCCGCCAGCCCGAGGAAGGTCAGCGAGGTGGCGGCGGTCGACATCCGGTCGCGGAACCGCTGGGTGCTGACCTCCATCCCGCCGGCCAGCTCGTCGTCGAGCGCGCCGAAGGCGTCCGCCCCAGGGCCGGCGGTCAGCCGGGCCGCCCGTTCGAAGGAGTTCGCCCCCGAGCTGATCGCGTCGGTTCCCTCGGTACTCCCCAGCAACGACACGACCTCGTTCCGGTTGGTCAGCCACGTCCGAAGGTGGCCCTCGACGGCCGGGTCGAGGACGTCCCCAGGCAGCATGCGGAGCGCCAGGACCAGGGATCCGCTGCGGCCGGGCAGTACGCCGGGCGGCAGCCGGTTGCCGGTCGCCGCGTCGTATCCGAGGGCCTCTACCGCCGTGTCGAGGCCCTCGTCGTACTCGGTTCCGATTCCCAGGGACATCAGATCGAGGTTCTCCTCGGCCCGGGCCTGCAACGCGAAGACCCGCGCCTGCGCGAGGGTCACCATGGGCATGTAACCGTCGTCGACGCCGTGTTGGACCCGGGCCTGCTGAGCCAGCGCGCCGGCGGCGAACAGGCCACCCGCGGCCAACAGGCAGACCGTCGCGGCGAGCAGCCGGAGTTCGAACACCCGGCGGCTTCGCCGCCAGTAGTGGACCTGGAGCGCGGTGAGCCCGGCTCCTCCGCCGGCGAAGAGCAGGAGCAGCACTGTCTCGACCGCACCGTCGGTCGCGCGCCGGAAGTCCACGTCGACGTCGCGCCCACCCAGCTCGAGCAACATGTCGACCTTGGGGATGATCTGGTCCCGTACGAGGTCCGAGGCCGCCCGCAGGTACGCCTCGGCGACCGAGTCGCCCGTCTGGCCGTTGGCCTGGCCGGCGCTCACCAGACTCGCGTACCGGGGAATCAGCTGGCCCAGTTCGGTCAGGATCTCGCCGGCGCACGCCGACCCGGCGGCCGGGTCGGCGTCCAGGCAGCTTCGCACACCGAGTTGCTGCAGCCGGACGACTCCTTCCCCCGCCGCCCCGATCCGCTCGTCGATCCGGGGCTCGTCTCTCATCTGCCCGTACACGGCGCGCAGCCCGGCCTCGTCGGAGGCCTGGACGTCGAAGAGGGCGTGCCTGAACACCGACGCCGCGGCGGCCGCGTCGGCACTCGACAGCTCGCCCCGAACGAACTGGGCCTCGACGACCACCTGGCCCGCACGGTCACGGGCATCGCTGACGGCAGCGTGCCGCGACAACGCCACGAAGGTCGTGAGGCCCGAGAGCAGCGCCAACCAGACGGCGACGGCCACGGCGCCCGCCGCGAGCTGGCGTGGTGTGTCAGCCCAGGATCGGATCAGGCGGACCGGACCGGTCGACCACCGGCACGGACGACCGTACGGCCGCAGGTCCACCGCCCCGGCCCCCGTTTGCGCGGAAGCCACGCGCTGCCCAACACCGGTCACGTTGGGCAATATATTGCCTAACGGATCACCTCGACCGATGGGCGCGACGCGGGCATCGCCGTCGTTCGCCAACTCTTCGCGGGGGACGACGCGGCGGCTGACGCAGCGGCTACGGTGCCGACGGCTACGGTGCCGCCGGCTCCGATCGGCCGGTCCGGTGGGCGGCCCGCTCGCGTTGCCCGGCGACCCAGCGCACCGCCGCGCGCCGGGTCAGGCCGGGCGCGAACCGCCAGAAGCGCCAGGCCATCCGGGCGGAGCGGGGCGAGACGACCATCGCGCGGTTGCCGACGACGGCCGCCAGCACCTCGGCGGCCAGGCGGTCGGCGTCGTACGGCCCTCTGATGCCCTGCCCGGTGAGGAACAGATCGCGGCTGACCATGTCCCCGACCGAGCCCTTGTCGAGGATCGGAGTGTCGACGCTCGACGGGCAGACGACCGTCACCCCGACGCCGTGCGCCGCGCCCTCCGCCCGCAGCGCCAGCGACAGGCCGACCACGGCATGCTTGGTCATGACGTAGCTGGTCAGGAGGCCTGCTGCGACCAGGCCGGCCAGCGAGGCCACGTTGACGATGTGGCCCCCGCCCGACGCGACCATCCGGGGATAGGCGGCCGCGACACCGTGGACCACCCCGCGGATGTTCACGTCGATGATCTGGTTCCACTGCTCCAGGCCCAGCTCGGTCGTCTCCCCACCGAAGACGATGCCGGCGTTGTTGACCAGCAGGTCGAGCCGGCCGTCCCGCGCCACCACGTCGGCGACCGCACGTTCGACCGCGGCGCTGTCTGTGACGTCGAGCTGGGCGGCGCGGGCGCCGGGCAGCTCGGCGGCGGTCCGGGCGGCGGCGGCCGGGTCGAGATCGGTGCAGACCACGAGCGCGCCGGCCCCGGCCAGCGACCGGCACAGCGCCGCGCCGATGCCCGACCCACCCCCGGTGACCAGCGCGGTCCTACCGGCGAGAGCCGCCACCTCGGCGGCCATCTCAGCCGTCCCCGAACGCGCGGGCGACATGGGCGAGCATGTCCGGGTAGCGGGCCATGTGCGCGCCCCCGTTGATGTCCAGCACCTCCCCGGTGATCCAGGACGCGGCGTCCGAACAGAGGTAGAGCACCGCCTGTGCGATCTCTTCGGGCGTGCCCGCACGGCCCAGCGGGGTGTTGGCCAGGTAGTCCTCGATGATGCCGGGGACCTGCGCCGCCGGCGCGGTCAGTGGGGTGTGGACCAGGCCGGGCGCGACGGCGTTGACCCGGATGCCCCGCTCGGCGAACTCCAGGGCGGCGACCTGGGTGAGCATGGACAGCCCCGCCTTGGCCGAGCAGTAGGCCGCCAGGCCCACGCCGGGCTGGCGCGCGTTGAGCGACGACAGCGACACGAGCGCGCCACCCCGGCCGAGGTGGCGGCCGGCGTGCTTGGCCACGAGGAAGCCGCCGGTCAGGCTGACGTCGACGACGGCGCGGAACTCCGCCAACGGCAGGTCGACGATCCTGCCGAGCCCGCCGATGCCGGCGCTGTTGACGACGGCGTCCAGCCGACCCAGCCGGTCGTGGACCCCGTCGAACAGGGCCGCCACCGACGTTTCGTCGGTCACGTCGGCCGCTGCGCTCTCGTGCGGTTCGCCCAGGACCTTGGCGACCTCCGCGGCCAGGGCACCGTCCCGGTCAGCCACCACGACCCGGTATCCGCGCCCGGCGAGCGCCTCGCTGGTCGCCCGGCCGATGCCGGAGGCACCACCCACGACGACCGCGACCCGGCCGGCTCCGTCCTCACCCATGGCCTCTCCTCACGCGTGTCAGGTTTTATTGACATGTGTCAGTTCAGTTCCTAGTCTGTGCCGGGCACGCTGTCCAGTCCCCTGGAGGAATCCATGAACGGGCCTCGCACGGCAGTCATCGGCGCGGGTATGAGCGGCCTGACCGCCGGCAAGATGCTCGGCGACTACGGGGTGCCGTACACCTGTTTCGAGTCCTCCGACCGCGTCGGCGGAAACTGGGCTTTCGGGAATCCGAACGGGCACAGCAGCGCCTACCGGTCGCTGCATATCGACACCTCGAAGTACCGGCTGTCCTTCCGGGACTACCCGATGCCCGACGAGTACCCGGACTTTCCGCACCACTCGCAGATCAAGGCCTATCTCGACGGCTACGCCGACGCGTTCGGGCTGCGCGAGCGGATCGAGTTCGAGAACGGCGTGACGCACGCCGAGCACCTCGACGGCGGCGGATGGCGGCTGACCGCCGCCGACGGGAGGACCCGTTCGTTCGACTTCCTCGTCGTCGCCAACGGCCATCACTGGGACCCGCGCTACCCCGATTTCCCCGGCACCTTCACCGGCGACACCCTGCACTCCCACCACTACATCGACCCGGAGAACCCGCTGCGGTTCACCGACTCGCGGATCCTGGTGGTGGGCATCGGCAACAGCGCGGCCGACATCACCGTCGAGCTGTCATCCCGTACGCTGCGCAACCAGGTGACCATCTCGACCCGGTCCGGCGCCTGGATCGTGCCGAAGTTCGTCGCCGGCCAACCGGGCGACAAGTTCTACCGCACTCTTCCCTATGTGCCGCTGTCCTGGCAGCGCAACGTGCTCCACTTCTTCAACGTCCACACGGCGGGGCGACCTGAGCGGTGGGGCCTGCCGGCGCCTGAGCACCGGCTTTTCGACGCCCATCCGACCCAGTCGGTGGAACTACCGGTCCGGCTCGCCAGCGGAGACGTCACCCCGAAACCCAACGTCAGCCTGCTGGACGGATCCACCGTCCATTTCGAGGACGGCACCTCCGACGACTTCGACATCATCATCTACGCCACCGGCTACAACATAACCTTCCCGTTCTTCGACGAGGACTTCCTCAGCGCGCCCGAGAACCGGATCCGGTTGTACAAGCGGATTCTCCGGCCAGGCCTGCCCGACCTGGCCTTCGTCGGTTTCGCCCAGTCGACGCCGACGCTGTTCCCGTTCGTCGAGTGCCAGTCGCGGCTGGTCGCGGCGTACGCGGCCGGGGTGTACCGGCCGCCGTCCGACACCGAGATGGAGCGTGTGATCACCGCGGACGAGCAGCGGTACATCGGCCGGATGGTCAACCGCCCGCGGCACACTCAGCAGGTGGACTACTTCCTCTACGAGCACGACATGCGGACCAGGGAACTGCCGCGAGGGCGGCGCCGGGCACTGGCCGAGGGGCCGGTCCTCCGAACACCGGCGACGGCCTGAGGTGACTCCCGAGTCGCCAGGCATCGAGCGCGCCGGCACCGGCCGTCCGCTCGACCGGCGTGCGCCCCAACGCGGTGACCAGCGGCGCGCCGCGATGATGCGGGCCCTGGACGAGCTGCTCAAAAAGCGCGATCTCGACGAGATCAACATCGCCGCGATCACCGCCGAGGCCGGCGTCAGCCGGTCGGCGTTCTACTTCTACTTCGAGGACAAGGCGGCGTGTGCGGCGGCGCTCGGCTCGGACGTCTACCAGGAGGTTCTGGAGGCCACGCGCGTCCTCATCACCGGAGGCGGATCCCCTGAGGAGCGGATCGGGAAGACGATCCGGGCGGTGCTCACCACCTGGGAGAAGCACCGGCACCTGTTCCAGGGAATGCTGGTCGCCCGCCAGCGCAGCGAGGCCGTCCGCAGGCTGTGGGACGAATACCGAGAGTCGTTCATCGGCCCGCTCGCGGAGATGATCGACACGGAACGCGCGGCTGGGATCGCCGCCGCCGGCCCCGACAGCCGGGCACTCGTCACGGTCCTGCTCGAACTCAACGACCGCAGCCTCGAACAGCTGAGCACCGGCGGTCCGCTCAGCGTCGATCAGCGTGCCGAGACCCTGGCGGCGATCTGGCTGCGCACGATCTACGGCACCGCCTCCACCGAAGAGACCCGCGAATGATCGGAACCGCAGATGACCTTTGAGGACCGCGTCTTCCGCTCCGGGGACGCCGACTGCGCGGCCTGGCATTTCCGGGCCGCCGACGACAGCCTGGCCACCGATGCCGGCCGGCCGGCCGTGGTGATGGCCCACGGGCTGGCCGGCACCAAGGATTCCGGGCTGCAGCCGTTCGCCGCCGGGCTGGCCGCGGCCGGGCTGGACGTCCTCGCCTTCGACTACCGCGGCTTCGGCGCGAGCGGAGGCGGCCCGCGCCAGACGGTGTCGGTAGCCCGGCAGGTGGACGACTACCGGGCCGCGCTGACCGCCGCCGCGGAGCTGCCCGGGGTCGACCCGTCCCGGCTGGTGCTGTGGGGAGAGTCGCTGGCCGGCGGAACCGTGCTGGAGGCCGCGGCCGGCCGGGCCGACATCGCGGCCGTCATCTCCATGGTTCCGCTGGTGGACGGGCCGGCCGCCGCGCTCCATGCGTTCCGCACCCAGCCACCGCTCACAGTGGCTCGAACCTCCGCCGCGGGCCTGGCCACCCGGCTCACGGCGCTGGCCGGCCGCCCGGCCCCGATGATCCCGGTGGTCGGGCCACCCGGCCGGACGGCGGCGCTCACCCCGGCGGGCTACTACGACGACTACCTCGCGATCGCCGGGCCGACCTGGCGCAACGAGGTCGCGGCCACCCTGGGCGGTGAGATCGGTTCGTTCCGGCCGGGCCGGTCGGCGGTCCGGGTACTACGGACCCGGTGGTTCGTACAGATAGCCGACTTCGACCGCGCCGCGCCGCCGCACGCGACGGCCAAGGCCGCGTTCCGTGGCCGGGCCGAGGTCCGGCACTACCCGTGCGACCACTTCGATCTCCACGCGGGCAAGCCGTGGCACGAGCCGGTGCTCGCCCACCAGATCTCCTTTCTCCGGCGGGCGCTGGCGCCGTCGGCCGGCCGCGCCGCGGTGGCCGCGCGCTGAGAGCAGGCCCGGGTCCGGAGCACGTAGCATCCGATCTGGCCCGGCAAGGCGGACACGCACTCGTCCCGAAGAGGATGGTTCCATGGCTGACATCGGTACTCCCGAGCTGCTCATCATCGCAGTGGTCGTCCTGGTCCTCTTCGGCTCCAAGAGGCTTCCCGACGCCGCCCGGTCCCTCGGCCGGTCCCTGCGGATCTTCAAGTCGGAGATCAGGGCGCTCGACACGGACGCGCCGGCCGCGCCGCAGGGCCCGGCACCGGCCGCAGCCGAAGTCCCGATGCCACCGAGCGTCACCTCGGCTCAGTAGCCACCGACGCTCCCCCCCCCGGCGCGGGAAGAAAAAGGCTCGTCCGGCGGCCGCATGAGGTCTCGCACGTACGGTCGCGGCCGATCGACCGTAGCCTTGGCCTGGCCTGAACAACCACCCGACGCTACGACGAAAGGACGGCCCGTGGGTCTCCGCCTGGGCGACACCGCTCCCGACTTCACCGCCACGACCACCGACGGCGAGATCACCTTCCACGAGTGGAAGAAGGACTCGTGGGCGGTCTTCTTCAGCCACCCGGCCGACTTCACCCCCGTGTGCACCACCGAGCTGGGCCGCACCGCCGCGCTGCAGAGCGAGTTCCAGAAGCGGAACACCAAGGCTCTCGCGCTGTCCGTCGACCCGGTCGACCAGCACAACGCCTGGGCGCCGGACATCGCCGAGGTCGCCGGCAGCGCGCTCAACTTCCCGATCGTGGCCGACCCCGACCACCGCGTCGCCGAGCTGTACGACATGATCCACCCGGGTGAGGGCGACACCTCCACCGTGCGTTCGGTGTTCATCATCGACCCCGCCAACAAGGTGCGGCTCTCCCTCACCTACCCGAAGTCGGTGGGCCGCAACTTCGACGAGATCATCCGCGTCATCGACGCGCTCCAGGCCACGGACGCGAACCCCATCGCGACCCCGGCCGACTGGAAGCCCGGCGACCGCGTGATCGTCGCGATCTCGGTCTCGACCGAGGACGCCAAGAAGCGGTTCCAGAACGTCGAGGAGACCAAGCCCTACCTGCGCTACGCCGACGCTCCCTGATCGATCACGTCACCGGTCTCGTCCCGCCCGATCGCGGGGCGAGGCCGGCCGCCGGCCGCGCGTCCGTCAGGCCGCGCGGCTCAGCGCGCCGCTGAGGAAGGCGAGCTGCGCCGGCACGACGGAACGCCAGTATTCGGGGGTGTGACCGCCCGGGCCGAAGTTCTGTTCGCTCGCCGCCAGGTCACGGGCGGCCTGGCGGGACACGGCGAGGAACGGGTCGGCGGCGCCGCAGTCGATTCGGTACGACACGCCCGGCACGGGTGGCGTCCCGAGGACCGGGTGGGCCGCGAAGTCGGCCCTGGAGTCGAAGGCGCCGGGGGCGCTCGCCCCGTAGGACGGCCACATCGCCGGGCTGCTCGCCGCGACCGCCACGACCAGTCCGGGATGGCGACGGGCCAGTAGCAGCGCGCCGTACCCTCCCATCGACCATCCCGTCGCCGCCAGCCGGGTAGCCCGCAGGCCCAGCCCGGCGAACCGGGGCAGCACCTCGTCAATGATCATTTTTTCGGGGTCGTCACCCGAGGCGCGGCGATGCCAGTAGGTCTCGCCGCCGTCGACGGCGACGAGGGCGAACGGCGCCACGCCCACCGCCAGGGCCGCGGTGAGATGCCGGTCGAGGTTCAGCAGGCTGACCGACCGCTCGGCGTCGTCCCCCCGGCCGTGCAGGACGAGGCAGGCCGGCAGCCCGTCCCGGGACCCGCCCGGCGCGATCACCACCATGCCGACCTGCCGACCCCTGGCCGCGCTCGCGAAGGTCACCCGTGAGACCTCCACGGGGCCGGCCGCGACCGCCGAAGCGGCCGGCGTGCCCGCACCCGCCACCGGAGTGGCCGCCGCCGGAGCCGGTGCCGCTGACCGGGACGACGCGGGCGGGGTGGGCGGGGCGGAGCCGTCCGCGCATCCGGCGAGGCCCCCGCCGACCGCGGTCGCCGCGAAGGCCAGCAGCACCCGCCGGCTCGGCGGCACGGCTCTCGAGGGCATGGCGGGAATCGTCCCATCCCGGTCTGGCCGTGGGGTCGGCGGTGCCGCCACGGTCAGCGGGCGACGTCCCGCACGATCACGCGGGACGCCGCGCGGCCCTCCGGCACCGGGATGAGCGGATAGACGTGCACGGCCCCGTCGCGGACCGTGAGCTCCACCTGGAGGCCCTCGGTGGCGGCCCGCTTCTGGAAACGCAGGACGTCGGGGTAGAGCAGGTCGCGGGTGCCGACGTACACCTGCGTCGGGGCGATGCCGGTGAGCCGCCCGTTCATCGGGCTGAGCCGCGGTGCGGCCGGGTCGTCGCCGTCGGCCCAGGCGCGACCGGCCTCCACCAGGCCGATGCGGGTCAGCCAGGGGTCGCGGGCCTCCGCCGCCGCGACCGCCGGGTCGGCCAGGGTGAGGTCCAGCCACGGGGAGATGAGTACCAGGCCACGTGGCTGCGGCAGCCCGTGGTCTTCCAGGGTCTGCGCGAAGCCCAGCGCCAACCCGGCGCCGGCGGAGTCCCCGGCGATGGTGACCGTGGCCGGGTCCATCTCGTCGAGCAGCCGCCGGTAGACCGTGGTGAGGAACGGATACGCCTCACGGTAGGTGTGTTGCGGCGCGAGGCCGTAGTCGGGGACGTCCACCCGCACCCCGGCGTCGGCGAGCCGGGAGACCAGCGTCCAGTGCTGTGGCGCCATGCCGTTGATGTAGGAGCCGCCGTGGATGTAGACCGCCCCCCGCGTGGCGGGCCGGCCCTTCGGGGCGACGGTGTGGCAGGGGAACCCCTCCACCTGCCGGCTGCTCACCGAGTGCCGCCGGCGCAGGGCCGCCGGCGGCGCCGACGGCCGCTTGCGCGCCGCGATCCGCCGGTGGGCCCGTTCGACGGTGGCCGTCCCCGGCTTTCTGGTCAGCCGCAGAATCGCGGCGACGGCCCTCATCTGCAAGCTGGTCATCCACGTCCCTTCTGGTGCCATTAGACCAGTCCGGACGTCTCCGCCGCGAGGGCACATCCCGGGCCGCGCACGACACGGAGGGGCCTGCTCGAGGCGGAGACCAGCGATCCCCGCGTGCGGCGCGGACCCGAGTGCCACCAGTTGTCCGTCTCGTCGACGCAGTCCCTAGCCTGGCCATGTGACGGCAGCAACAACAGCTGATTTCTCCCGCTCCGGAACCGACCAGGCCGGTTCCGACCGGCGGCGCCCGCCCGGGTCCGCGGCCGACGCGCTGCGGATGCGGCTGTGCCCGCCGATGCCCGGTGACCGGGTGATCGGCTGGGTGGCCGCGCTCGCGGTCACCGCCGTCGCGGGCATCCTGCGGTTCTGGCAGCTCACCGAGCCGCGGGGCATGAAATTCGACGAGGTCTACTACACCAAGGACGCCTGGGGCCTGATGACCTCGGGCTACGAGGTGAACAGCGAGACCTGCACCGGCCCGGCCTTCGTGGTGCATCCGCCCCTGGGCAAGTGGTTCATGGCCGCCTCCGAGAAGATCTTCGGCTACACCGACTGCGCCGGCGTCGCGCACGGCAGCCCGGAGCTCGGATGGCGGTTCGCCTCGGCGCTGTTCGGCACGCTGGCGGTGCTGGTACTCACCCGCACCGCACGGCGGATGTTCCGGTCCACCGTGCTCGGCTGCTTCGCGGGCCTGCTGCTGACCCTGGACGGGCTGGAGTTCGTCCAGAGCCGGATCGGCATCCTCGACATCTTCCTGATGACAGGGCTCGTGCTCGCGCTGGCCTGCCTGGTGCTCGACCGCGATCACGGCCGGGCCGCGCTCGCCGCGCGCGTCGCCGCGGGCCCGCCGTCTGGTGGCGCGCCGTCCAAGGCGACCGAACGCTTCGTCCGCTACGGGCCGCGCGCCGGGCTGCGGCCCTGGCGGATCGCCGCCGGGCTGTGCCTCGGGGCGTCGATGGGCGTGAAGTGGAGCGCGCTCTACACGCTGGTCGGTCTCGCCGCGCTGGCCCTGGCCTGGGATGTCGGTGCCCGGCGCACCGCGGGCGCGCGGCGGCCGGTGCGCGGGGCGCTGCTCCGCGACCTGCCCGCATGGTCCGGCTGTTACATCCTGCTGCCGATCGTGACGTTCCTGGCCACCTGGACGGGCTGGTTCGTCACCGACGGCGGTTACAACCGGCACAGGTACGGCGACGGGTTCTTCGCCGCCTGGCACGGCTGGTGGGACTACCAGCAGGACATCCTCGACTTCCACGAGCACCTGAGCGCGCCGCACGTGGCGCAGTCCACGCCGCTGAGCTGGCTGGTGCTCGCCAGGCCGGTGGTCTACGCCTACGACAGGCCGAAGCTCGGCGAGCGGGGTTGCCACGCCGCCGCCGGCTGCTCCCGCGAGGTGCTGGCCCTGGGTAATCCGGCGGTCTGGTGGGTCGGCACAGCCGCGCTGGTCGTGATGCTCGCGCTGTGGGTCAGCCGGCGCGACTGGCGGGCCGCCCTGGTACTCGTCGGCTTCGGCTCGTCGTTCCTGCCGTGGCTGGCGTTCCCCAACCGGACGATGTTCTTCTTCTACGCCCTGCCGTCGCTGCCGTTCCTGATCCTCGGGATCACCGCGTCCGCCGGCCTCGCGCTCGGCCCCCGCGACGCGTCGGACACCCGCCGCATGATCGGGGCGTTGTCGTTCGGGCTCTACCTGGCCGCCGTCGTGCTGATGTTCGCCTACTTCTACCCGATCCTCGCCGCCCAGACGATTCCGCTGAGCTCATGGCGCGACCGCATGTGGTTCCCCGGCTGGATCGTCGCCTGAGGCTTTCCGATCGCGGCGACGGGCATCGCCGACGTCGGGGAGATCTGCCGTCACCTGCGCGGCGAGGCCGGGAGCGGCAGACCGACGGCGCCCGCGTCGGGCTCGCGCACGTCATCGGCCTCGGCAGCGCCTGCGGCGTGCACATCCTGGAGAAGCCCGCCGCCTCGACCCGCAGGGGGCGGACTCCCTACAGTCAGTCGGGTGTACGCGACACAGGTGACCTGGCGGATGCGGACGCCGCGGCCGGCGGTCTACCGGGCACTGGTCGACCCGGGCGCGATCGCCCGCTGGCGGGTGCCGGCGGGCATGACCGGCCGGGTCGACGAGGTCGACGCCCGCGAAGGCGGAGAGGGCGGAGAGGGCGGTAGCTTCCGGATCTCGCTCAGCTACGACTCGACCGCCGGTTCCGGTAAGACCACGGCCCGGACGGACACCTACCGAAGCCGGTTCCTGCGGCTCGTGCCCGATGTCGAGGTCGTCGAGGAGCTCGTGTTCGAGACCGCGGACGCCGCGCTGCGCGGAGTCATGACGATGACCACCACGCTGGCCGACGCCGACGGCGGGGGCACCGACGTCACCATCCGGCACGAGGGCATCCCGGACGGCGTGCCCGCCGCGGACAACGAGGCGGGCACCCGGATGGCCCTGGCCGGCCTGGCCGCGTTCCTGGAAGCGGGCCGCCCGGCAGGCTGACGCGGCGCCCGGCACTCGGCGTCAGCGGGGAGCGGGTGGCTGGCAGCCGGGGCACCAGAACAGGTTGCGGCCGGCCAGCTGCACCGTGCGCACCTCGACGGCGCAGACCAGGCAGGGCTGGCCTGTTCTGCGGTACACGTAGACCTCTCCCCCGTGGTCGTCGACGCGCGGTGGGCGGCCCATCGCCTCCGGGGTGTGCGCGGGGCGCACGGTGTCGATCCGGCCCGTCCGCACCCCGTCTGCCATCAGCGCGACCAGGTCGGCCCAGATCGCCGCCCACTGGTCGCGGGCCAACTCCCGGCCCGGCAGCAGCGGGTGGATCCCGGCGCGGAACAACACCTCGGCACGGTAGATGTTCCCCGGCCCGGCGACGACCTTCTGGTCCAGCAGGAGCACGGCGATCGGGGTGCGGCTGCGCTCGATCCGGCGCCAGGCCAGCGCCGGATCGGCGTCCGCGCGCAGCGGATCGGGGCCCAGCCTGTCGCGCAGCGCCTTCACCTCACCGGGTGCCAGCAGCTCACAGGCGTTCGGCCCGCGCAGGTCGGCGTACCCGGTGTCGGCGGCCAGCCGCAGGCGGACGGCTCCCGTCGGCACGGGCGCCGGGCCGGGACCGAGTGCGTACGTGCCGTAGATGCCCAGGTGGATGTGGAGGACCTGCTCGTCGCCGAACCCCAGCAGCAGGTGCTTGCCGTGCGCCTCCGCCTCGGTCAGCACCCGCCCGTCCAGCATGCGCGCACCGTCGGTGAACCGGCCCTGCGGGCTCGAGACGGTCACCGGCCGGCCACGGAACATCCGCCGGTGGACGGCGGCCAACCTGTGCACAGTGTGACCTTCGGGCATAGTCGGGCGAGCATACCGACGGGCTGGTTCACGGCCCGGCCGGGCACGGGGCCCTCCCCTGGAACGGCGCGCCGCCGCCTGGCGGACCAGGTGGGACGGTCTGGCACTTTCACACGCCTGGATCGGAGGCCGGAGTGCCCACCGGGACGTACTCCCCCTTCCCGACCGGCTCGTCCTCCCCGTCGGCGGCCTCCCCCTCGGCGATGTCGACGGCCGGTCGCTCATCGGCACCGACGGCGGCAGCGCCGGCCGGTCGCTCATCGTCCGCAGCGGCGGGAGCGGCGGCGGGAGCGGCGGCGGGCTTCGGGGCGTGGCGGGGCAGGAAGATGCTGGAGATGAGGCCGAGCACCGTCAGGCCAACGACCCACCAGAACGTGACGCCGAAGGCATGGCCGATCTTGTCCGCGACCGTCGCGGGCAGGTCGGTGCCCTCGGCGGCGTTCAGCACCCCGCCGTCCGAGCCGGGGATCCGGCTGGTGATCGCGTGCTGGAGCTGCACCGCGAGCAGGGCAGTGGCGATCGAGCCGCCCACCCGCTGCAGGATGTTGAGCGTCGTGGTGGCCCGCGGCACGGCGGTGGGCCGCAGCGTCACGTAGGCGGCGCTCATCGCCGGCATCATCGAGGCACCGAAGCCCAGGCCGCGCACGAACAGCAGCGCCCCGAGCACGACGGTGTTGGTGTGCGCGTCCACCTGGGTGAACGCGATCGTGCCGAGCAGGCAGACGGCCATCCCGACCGGTACGACATAGCCGGCTCCGCGGCGGTCGGCGATCCGCCCGGCGATCGGCATGCCGATCATCGCGCCGACCCCCTGCGGGACGAGCGACAGGCCGGCGGCCAGCGCGCTCTGCCCTCGGGCGATCTGGAAGTACAGCGGCAGCAGGAACATCCCGCCGAACAGGCCGGCGCCGACCATGAACGTGGTCACCCCGGCGACGGTGAAGACGCGGTCGCCGAACAGGCGGAGGTCGAGCAGCGCGCCCTCGCGGCGCAGGGCGTGCACGACGAAGCCGGCCAGCGCGACCACGCCGGCGGCGACGCTGATCTGGACCTTCAGCGAGCCGAAGCCGTCGCCCGAGCCGGCTTCGGACAGGCCGTAAACGAGGGCCGCGAGGCCGGGTGAGATCAGCAGCAGACCGGGGACGTCGAGCCGGTGATGTGACTGCCCGCGGTCGTCGCGCGGCAGCACCCGCCACGACGCGACCAGTGCGACCGCGCCGATCGGCAGGTTGACGAAGAAGATCCAGCGCCAGTCGAGGTTGTCGACGAGCAGACCGCCGATGACCGGGCCGAGGATCGGGGCGACCAGCGCAGGCACACCGACGATGTTCATGACGCGGCCGATTCGCTGCGGGCCGGCGGCGCTGGCCAGCAGGGTCATGCAGATCGGCATGATCATTCCGCCGCCGAGGCCCTGGAGTACCCGGAAGACGATCAGACTGCCGGCCGACCAGGCGGCGCCGCACAGCGCGCTGCCGGCCAGGAACAGCACCAGCGAGATGTTCCACATCCGGGTCGCGCCGAACCGCTCGACCGACCAGCCGGTCAGCGGGATGACGACGGCGAGTGCCAGCAGGTAGCCGGTGGACACCCAGGAGATCGTCGACAGTGAGGCGTCGAAGTCCCGCCCGAGGGTGTTGATGGCTACGGCCACGATCGTCGTGTCGAGGATGGCCATGATCGCGCCGAGGGTGACCGTGAGGGCGAGGCGGCGCAGCGCCGGATCGATCTCGGTCGCGTCAGGCGCGGCGGCTTCGAGCTCAGCGGCGCCGGGCCCAGCGGCTTCGGGCACGGAGGCTTCGAGCTCAGCGGCTTCGGGCGCGGCGGCGGCGACCGGTGCGGGGACTTCGGCGGGCGTCACCCCCGCTTCGTGCGCTTGATCGGACACATGAACTCCCGGAGCGATCCGACGGACGGCCACCGGCTCCGCCGGTGCCCTGGTCGAGGCCCAGCATCCGTCGATAGTTGAGATCTGTCAAACATATAGTGGCAACAACTAAACCTTTACCGACCGCCGCCGACCAGGTACCGTCAAGGAGTGATCGGATCGGCCGCGGGAGAGGCCTGGCGCGCCATGCAGGCCCTGGTCATGGGCGGCGAGGGGCACAACCGGCTGCACCAGATCTGCCAGGAGGTCGAGCTCACCCCGGCCGCCCTCAAGATGCTGCTGGTGCTGTCCTCCGGGGCGCGGCCCATGCGCGACCTGGTCAGCGCGTTCCGCTTCGACCCGTCCTACCTGACGAGCGTGGTGGACACCCTGGAACGCCGCGGCCTGGCCCGGCGCGAGCCCCACCCGACCGACCGGCGGGCCAAGACGGTCACGGTCACCGACGAGGGCCGACTCGTGGTGGCGCGGGCCCAGAAGCTCATGGCAGTCCCGCCAGTGTCGTTCGGCGTTCTCTCCCCCGCCGAGCACGAGCAGCTGTTCAGCCTGCTCCAGCGCGTCCTCGACGCCGAACCCGACATCCCCGACGCGCTGCGCCCCCGACCCCTCACGGCCAGGAGCGACTGACCGGCGGGGCGTCGCGTCGGGGCGCTGCCCCTGCGTACCTACGGACGATCGGTGCCAGATAGTCCGCCTGGGGGCCATCGAGAGCCACCAGATCGGCCGGAGAACGAACAAAGGCCATCTGGTCCAGCTCCGGATCGCCACCCAGTGCCGTCTCCGCGGATACGAGGGCGTCGAACTGCTCGCGCAGCAGGGACGCGGGTCTACGCGGAGCAAGGAACAGGGCGCCGACGTCGCCGTCCTCCCCTCGGATGACCAGCCACAGCGTCAGGTCCTCGAGGGGTACGTCGATGCCGGTCTCCTCGACCAGTTCCCGAGCGGCATGTCGGCGCAGCGCGGCCACGTCGAGGGGCTCGTGGTCATCGGGCGGTTCGACGGATCCACCCGGCAGCTGCCAGCGACCGGCAGAAGCCGTCCACTGCGCCATCCGCCCTACCAGCAGGCGCTCGTCGTCGGTCGGCTGCACGACGCCGACGAACAGGAGGGATGACAGCCGCGAGCTGGCGCCGGGGAGTCGGCGCAGGCCGTGGAACCGGTACGTCGTCCTCGCCCAGGCGAGGACCAGGCGGTGTGGCCCGTCCCAGTCCAGTCCGGCGCACGCCACCACCGGCCCGTCGAAAAGGCTGGGATTGGCCTGGACCGCCTCGTCCCACCCGCGGTTCACGGCCAGCCGGTCCTCAGGTGACAGCCGAGGCGGGGCGGTTTCGACCAGGCGGAGCCGATGAACGTCCAGAAGCTCGACGCCGGCAGGCCGCGGGGACGGTTCGCTCACCGGACCATGCTGGCACGCCAGGAGAGAGGCGCAACGGGACGACCGGCGCGGTCACCGGGTGCCCGAGCTGTCGCGATCGGGCTGACAGGTGCCGGCCCGACCGCGACGGGTTGGTGGGTCAGAGCAGCTCAGGGTTCGACCAGCTCAGGGTCAGAGCAGCTCGAGGATGGTGGCGTTCGCCTGGCCGCCGCCCTCGCACATGGTCTGCAGGCCGTAGCGGATCCCGTTGTCGCGCATGTGGTAGATCAGGGTGGTCATGAGCCGGGTGCCGGAGCCGCCGAGCGGGTGGCCGAGGGCGATCGCGCCGCCGTTCGGGTTCAGGGCCTTCGGGTCGGCGCCGATGTCGGCCAGCCAGGCGAGGGGCACGGAGGCGAACGCCTCGTTGACCTCGAAGGCACCGATGTCGTCGAGCTTCAGGCCGGACTTCGCCAGCACCTTCCGGGTGGCGGGGATCGGCGCGGTCAGCATGATCACCGGGTCGGTGCCGGCGAGGACGGCGGTGTGCACCCGGGCGATCGGGCGCAGGCCCAGCTCGGCGGCCTTCTCGCTGGTCGTCATCAGCAGCGCCGACGAGCCGTCGGAGATCTGGGACGAGTTCGCCGCGGTGATCACGCCGTCCGGCTTGAAAGCCGTCCTGAGCTGGGCGAGGCCCTCGACCGTGCCGCCGCGGCGGATGCCCTCGTCCTTGCTGGCCACGGTGCCGTCGGCCAGGGTGACCGGGATGATCTGCTCGTCGAAGCGGCCGTCGTCCTGCGCCGCCGCCGCCCGCTCGTGGGAGAGCAGCGCGAACTCGTCGAGCTGGGTCCGCGACAGGCCCCAGCGCTCCGCGATCATCTCGGCGCCGATGCCCTGGTCCGGGAAGGCGCCGTTGTAGCGGGCCAGGTACCGCTCGCCGAAGGGGACCTTGTCCATCAGGGAGGAGCCCATCGGCACCCGGGACATCGACTCGACGCCGCCGGCGACGACCACGTCGTACTGCCCCGCGATCAGCCCGGCGGCGGCGAAGTGCACCGCCTGCTGGCCCGAGCCGCACTGGCGGTCGACGGTCACGCCGGTGACGGTCTCCGGCCAGCCGGCGCCGAGCGCGGCGTTGCGGGCGATGTCGAAGGTCTGCTCGCCCACCTGGCCGACACAGCCCCACACCACGTCGTCCACCAGAGCCGGATCGACGCCGGCCCGCTCGGCGAGGCTCGCCAGCACGTGCGCCGAAAGATCCGTCGGATGCACACCTGACAGGGAACCATTGCGCTTGCCGGTCGGCGTGCGAAGGGCCTCCACGATCACCGCGTCACGCATGACAGTAGCTCCTCACAGTCGGTACAACTACTCGCCGGGTTCTCACCGAGGATCCCGCACTGAAGATCGTGGCGCCCGCGATGCCGTCGCGCCCGCCATCCGCGCGCAGGATCCCGCCACCCGTCCGGCGCGCGCGACGTGAAGCGATCGTGACGCCCGTAGCAGCCGGCATGACGCAAACCACTGGAAAGTAAACGTACACTCTCTTACTCTCCGCGGCCATCCTCCGCCCGGCCGCGCCGAGCCTCCTCACCGTGCTGAACGCCTGGCTGGCACGGGGTAATCCGGGTACCGAGCTCCTCCTCGAACAGGTCGACCATCGCGCGCCACGACCGCTCGGCGGCCCGTCCGTCGTACCGGATCCCGGGGCGGGTGCCGTCGAAGGCCGGGTTCGTGAACCCGTGGGCCACTCCCCCGTGCAGGATCATCCGCCAGTCGACCCCCGCGGCGCACATCTCCCGTTCGAACGCGAGACGTTGCTCGAGCGGGACGAACGGGTCCTCGGTACCGACACACACCAGCACCCGGCCGGTGATGTTCCCGGCGTCCTCCGGCCGAGGCGTGGCGAGATCGGCGTGAAACGCGACGATCGCCTTGAGGTCCTCCCCGTCCCGGGCGAGGTCCAGGGCGAGGGTGCCGCCCATGCAGAAGCCGACGGCCGCCACCCTGGCCGGGTCCGCCGCCTCGTGGGAACGCAGGACGTCGAGCCCGGCCCGGCCGATCGCCCGTGCCCGCACGGGGTCGGCGCTCAGCTCGGCGAAGCGGGGGCCGAGGTCCGCGGGCGGTAACTCCCTGCCCCCGCCGTAACAGTCGAGGGCGAACGCCACATAGCCGAGCCCGGCCACCCGCCGTGTCCAGTCCCTGACCTGGTCGCCGAGCCCCGTGCCCCCGTGGCAGAGCAGCACCGCCGGGCGGGGGCAGGACACCGTGTCGTCCAAAGCCAGCGCGCCGACCAGCCGCAGGCCCTCGTACGTGTACTCGATGTCGGCCGCGTACACGCGCCCTCCAGCTCTCGCCCGGCGCCCCGGGTCCGACCGGGTCAGGTCTGTTCGCCGTCCGGATCAGCATCCTGGCCGGCTCCGGGCGCCGCCGGGGTGAGATCCCGGGAGCAGGTCACCGTCGCGCCGCGCAGCTCGTAGCTCATCAGCCCGTCGCACCAGGTCATGTCCGGGGTTCGCGCGAGCCGGAGGTCGGGCAGGCGCATCAGCCGGTCCAGGAACACGCGGGTCTCGTTGATCGCCACCTGCGCGCCGGGGCAGCGGTGACTGCCGTCACCGAAGCTCATGTAGGAGCCGACCGCCTTCAGCCGCCGGGCCCGGTCCGGGTCGAGTGCGTGCGGGCACTCCCCGACCGTCTCCGGGTCGACGTTCGCGGCCCGGATGCTCACGGCGAGCAGCTCGCCCTCCTTGACGGAGCCCACCCCGAGGTCGGAGTCCTGGGTCGCGCGCCGGTGCAGCATGGCGGCGACCGGCTCGAGGCGCAGGATCTCCTCGATGATCGCGGTCTGGTCGGCCTCGTCGCCCGCCGTGAACCGTGCGCGGAGCTCGTCGTTGTCGAACAGGTGCCAGGCCACCATCACGATGAACTCACGGGTGGTCACCATCCCGGCGACCGCGTAGGTCATGCACTCGATGAGGATCGCCTTGTCGGGGTAGCCCTCGTCGATCAGGTGCGAGATGACGTCGTCCCGCCGCTCCCGCCGCCGCGACCTGATCGCGGGGCGCACGTCCCGCAGGAAGAACCGCATCGCGTGGACGGCGGTCAACGCCTGGGCCCCGACGCGGATCACGGGATGCATCCCCCGCAGCCGGGTGCCGAGCAGGGTCGCCTGGATGCGCCGCGCCATCGCGACCTGGTTGCTGTCCGTCAGGCCGACGATCTCCGCCGCCACGGCGACGGCGAGCTGGTAGCTCAGCTCGTCGAGCTGCCCGCTGCCCTTCGCCCGTAACCGGGCGAGGAGCTCGTCGGACGTCCGCTCCATGACCAGGCGGTGGCGGGTGCTGATCGCCTTGGGGGTGAAGAAGCGCGCGATCGCCGTCCGCCGCCGCCGGTGCTCCTCACCGTCGAGGAAGAAGACCGGGCCGTGCTCGTCGCCGCCCACCTTCACCTGCTCGGAGCCGGCTCCGGCCTGCAGCATCGTCGCGCTGCGCAGGATGGCCCGGCCGAAGTCGAAGCTGCCGACGACGCGCGCCCCGGCATCGGCGCGCACCCGCTGCGCGGCGAGCGCCGCCGACTTGCGGTCGTCACGAGTCGGGTCCATCGGGCACTTGGGAAGTTCGGTAGTCGTCACAGCCGGCTCCAGACGGTCACGAAGAGGGGCCGAGGACACGAACGCGCGGATCACGATGGATGGCAGGGCCGGGCCCGCGGCGCTCGCGTCTCGTCAGGCGCAGCGTAGCCCATTTCATGCATGGAGTCTTGCACGAATTTGGGACGCCCCTCGGCCCGGCAGCCCGATGCTCCGTGTGTCCGGGGGACCGATACCTGATCGGTCGATTCGAGGCCCTTATGCGAGACGAACGGCCGGCCGGCCGCGGCCACAATGACCATCGAATTCCGCCGGCCCGAAAACCCCGTGGGGATTCGCACGCGTAGACGAGGAGCCGCATGACCACCGTCCCGGCCCCGGACCCGGCCAGCGAGCTGCGCCCGCCACCACTGGAAGCCCCGCCGCCGCTGGAAGCCTCGCCGCCGTCGGAAGCCCCGCCGACGCTGGAGGGTCCGCCGCTGTTGGCGGCCCTGCACGCCGCGCGCCGGATCGACCCCTACCCCACCTACCGAGCCATCCGCGAGACCGACCCGCTGCCCGTGCTCGAGCTCGCCGGGCGCCGGATCACCCTGGTCACCCGGCACGCCGACACCGCCGCCCTGTTCCAGAACCCGGCCTTCGGGCACGGCCACCGGGAGAACATCAGTCCCTTCCGGCCCGACGGCGACACCGACGACGGGCTGGACTCGCTGCTGCGGGCCGACCCGCCGCACCACACCCGGCTGCGCCGGCTGGCCAGCCGGGCGTTCACGCCGAGCGCCCTCGCGGCGCTCACGGCCGACATCACCGCCTTCGTCACCACACTCCTGGACACGGCGCTGGCCGCCGGTGAGGTCGACGCCGTCACCGCGCTCGCCCAGCCGACGCCACTGCGCGTGATATGCCGCCTGCTCGGCATTCCGGCCGCGGACGAGCCGATATTCGGCGCCTGGGCGGAGGCGCTGATCCGCGGCATCGACCCGGACTTCCTGCTCACGCCGGACGACATCGCCGCCCGCCGCCAGGCACAACGGGAGATGGACGACTATTTCCGGGAGCTGATCGCACGGGTCCGGACGAGACCGGGAACGGACCTGCTCAGCCACCTCGTCGAGATCCACCTCGGGGACGACACACTGACCGAGGGCGAGATCCTCGCCCTGTGCGCCGTGATGCTGGTCGCCGGGCAGGAGACGACGGCCAACCTCATCGCCAGCGGGATCCTCGCCCTCCTGCGGAACCCCGACCAGCTGGCGCTCCTGCGCGCGGGCCCCGGCCTCGTCCCCACCGCCGTGGACGAGATGCTGCGACACGAGGCCCCGGTGCAGTTCCTCCCACGGACGGCCCTGCGCGACACGGAGATCGACGGACGGACGTTCCGCCGCGGCGAGGGGGCGCTCGTGCTCGTCGGCTCGGCCCACCGCGACCCGGCGGTCTTCGCCGACCCGGACCGCTTCCTCGTCACCCGCTATGCCGGCTCCGCGGCCGGCGCAGCAGCCGGCTCAGCGCCGGTCGCCCGCCACTTCGGGTTCGGGCTGGGCATCCATTACTGCCTCGGCGCGACGCTGGCCCGGATGGAAACGGAGATCACCTTCCGCCTGCTCCTGGAACGCACCAGCGAGCTCGCGCTGATCGGCGGCCCGCCGGTGTACCGCGACCAGAGCACCATCCGCGGGCTGCGGGAACTCCCCGTCCGGCTCACCGCGTGACGGACCGGAAGGATCAGCTGGACGTCTGGAAGTAGTGGCCCTGGTCGAGGTCCTCGACGAGGCCCTGCCGGGTCGGCTTCCAGCTCAGCAGCTCGCTGGTCAGGTGGTTGGAGGCGGGGCAGTCCGCCGCGAGGAACGGGGCGAGCCAGCCGAAGTGGTCGCCGGCCCGCTCGGCGGGCACGGAGACCACCGGGACGCCGAGGCCGCGGCCGATCGCCTCGGCGACGACGCGGATGGGCACGCCCTCCTCCGCGACGGCATGCAGCACCGAGCCGGCGGGGGCGCCGTCCACGGCGAGGCCGATGAGGTGCGCGGCGTCGAGGCGGTGGACCGCCGGCCACCGGTTCTCGCCGTCGCCGATGTAGCCGGAGACACCGCGCTCCCGGGCGATCGCGACCAGGGTGGCGACGAAGCCGTGATCGCCGGCGCCGTGGACCGTCGGGGCGAAGCGCACGACCGAGGACCGCACGCCTCGCTCCGCGTACGCCAGCGCCGCGTGCGCGCTGGCGATCCGCGGGTGGACGCCCGGGTCGGCGCTGTCCCGCTCCGTTCCGACCCGTCCGACCGTGAGCCCGAGCGTGCCCGAGGCGATGAGGAGCGGGCGCCCGCTTCCCTCGAGCGCCACGCCGAGCGCTTCGATCGCCTGCAGGTCGGTCTGCGCCGCCTGCACGATGCGGGAGAAGTCGTGGACGTAGGCGAGGTGGACGACTCCGTCGGACCCGGCCGCGCCGGCACGCAGGCTGTCGGGGTCGTCGAGACCGCCGCGCAGCACCTCGGCGCCGAGCGCGCTCACGGTGGCCGCGGCGGTGTCTGAGCGGGCGAGGCCGACGACCTGGTGGCCGGCGTCGCGGAGTTCGGGGATGACAGCCGAGCCGATCCACCCGGATGCGCCGGTGACGAAGATGCGCATGAGGACCTCCAGAGGGCCGTCCGCCGCGGGGGCGGACGTGATGTCACTTGATGACATGACCCTAGCAGGTCATGTCATCGTGTGTCATCACTAGAATCGTCGCATGGGGCGATGGGAGCCGAACGCGAGCGGCCGGCTCAGCGAGGCGGCGATGGAGCTCTACGTCGAGCGCGGCTTCGAGCAGACGACCGTCGCCGAGATCGCCCAGCGGGCGGGGCTCACGGCCCGGACGTTCTTCCGCTACTTCGCCGACAAGCGCGAGGTGCTCTTCGCCGGCTCGGCCATCCTGGAGGAGCACCTGATCGCCGCGCTCGAGAGCACCCCCGCCTCCGCGTCGCCGATGGAGGCCGTCGCGGCCGCCCTCGACGCGGCGGCGACGATGCTCGGCCAGCGGCGCGAGTTCTCCCGGCGGCGCCAGTCCGTCATCGCCGCCAACGCGGAGCTGCGTGAACGCGAACTGATCAAAATGGCGTCACTGTCCGGTGCCCTCGCCGCGGGTCTGCGCCGGCGCGGCGTCGCCGACTCGGACGCCAGCCTGGCCGCGGAGGCGGGGATCGCCGTCTTCCGGGTGGCATTCGAGCGTTGGGTCGGCGAGCCGACCGACCGGGGCCTGGCGACGATCATGCGCGAGTCGCTGGAACAGTTGAAGGCCCTCACAGCCGCCAGCTGACGGGGCGAGGCACGGCCGGCGCCTCGCCCCACTCACTCACCGTGATCTCGCTGCCAGGATTCCCGTTATTCCGTGGGCCGGCGGTCACCGGCCCCGGTCAGCGGGCGGAGACGACTGCCGTCGCCGGCTCGGCCGTCCGCGGCGACGACGGGCGGGGCGTCGGGAGAACGACGTCCGACTTCAGGGCCACGTCGGGCTTCGAGGCGACGTCCGGTGTCGGGGCCAGGCGGCCGGGAATGGCGATGGCGACCAGGCAGGCGACGAGGGCGGCGCTGGCGCCGATCAGGAATCCGATGTGCATACCGGCGAGGGACGGCACCTGGGTCGAGCCGAAGGTGACGGTCATGTTCGCCAGGACCACACCGATCACCGCGCTCGCGGTGGACGTCCCGATGGAGCGCATGAGGGTGTTGAGACCGTTCGCCGAGGCGCCCTCCGAGGCCGGGACGGCCTGCATGATCAGGGTGGGCATGGCGGCGTAGGCCAGGCCGACACCGGTGCTGGTGACGACGCTGACGAGCAGGACTCCCAGCGGGCTGCCGGTGAGACCGATGGCGAGGAAGTAGCCGGCCGAGATCACGGCCGAGCCGGCGAGGAGCGCCACCTTCGGGCCGCGCACCGTGATCAGCCGGCCGGCGATGGGCGAGACGGCCATCATGACGATTCCGGCGGGGGCCATCCACAGGCCGGTGGCGAGCAGCGACTGGCCGAGCCCGTGCCCGGTGGCCTTCGGCAGCTGCAACAGCTGCGGGCCGATCAGCGACATCGTGTACATCGCGAAGCCGAGCATGACCGAGGCGAGGTTCGTCAGCAGCACCGGGCGCCGGATGGTGGTGCGCAGGTCGACGAGGGGCGCCTCGGCGCGGGTCTCCCACCAGGTCCAGGCGACGAGGAGCGCGGCCGCCGTTCCGCCCAGGCCGAGGGTGGTGGTGCTGGTCCAGCCCCAGGTGCTTCCCTTCGACACGGCGAGCAGCAGCGCGACGAGCCCGCCGGAGAGCAGGATCGCCCCCGGCAGGTCGAACCGGCCCGTGCCGCGCACCGGCGACTCGGGAACGACCCGCCACACCAGGACCATCAGCAGGGCGACCGCCACGGTCGAGCCCCAGAACAGCACGTGCCAGTTCGTCTGCTGGGCGACCGCGGCGGCGAGCGGCAGGCCCAGGGCGCCACCGATCCCGAGCGAGGAGCTCATCAGCGCCATGGCGGGGATCAGCCGCTTCGCCGGCAGCAGGTCACGCATGATGCTGATACCCAGCGGGATGATCGCCAGCCCGAGGCCCTGCATCGCCCGGCCGACGACCATCGGCACCAGAGTGTCGCTCAGGGCACAGACCAGGGAGCCGCAGCCCAGCACGAACCCGGAGACGAGCAGCATGCGCCGCTTGCCGAAGAGATCGCCGAGCCGCCCGAACACCGGGTTCGCGACCGACGCGGCGAGCAGGGTCGCCGTGATGGCCCACGATGCGTCCGCCGCGTGCGTGTGCAGCAGCGACGGCAGCACCGGGATCAGCGGCACCATCAGGGTCTGCATCATCGCGACGACGATGCCCACGGCACCCAGGACGGCGATGATCGCGTTGACGGGCAGTGCGCCGTCCGCGCGGTGGACGGTGGCCGAGCCGCGGTGGCCGGTGTTCTCGATGGAGGCCATGCCTCCTCCCAACATTCGTTGCACGATACAAATATATGTATCATGCATATGAAGCGAATGTCAGTGCACGACCGGGCGGCGTCGGTCACACTCCGCACAGCGACGCCCGTTCCAGCCCACGGGGCGCGACAGCCCCGACCCCGGGCCGGCCGACAGCGGGAGTCGACCGACATCGGGAGCCGATCCGACAGCGGGGCGGACGCCCCCGCCGGCCACCCCGGCGCGGACTCCCCTACGCCAGAGCGGACACGCCCACACGGCCGCGGCCAGGCGCCGGGGGGCTCGCCCCATCGGCCCGGGAGCCGCCAGGCGTTGCGGTCCACCCACATTGGTGACATTATGCTATCACTAAATATTCCCAATCGGGATAGGTGACATATATGGAAAGCACCCGACAGGAGTCGTCACGATGACATTCGCCGGTGACCCGGACACTCGACCGGTGCTCGCGACGCCCGCGCAGATCCTCGCCGAGGAGACCCTCCTCCAACTGCTCGACGACCCTGCCCTGAAGAACGTGCGGGCGGAGCTTTACGCCGAGCTGGCGGCGACACCCAGGGGGCAGACGAAGTCGGGCGCGGCCACCCTTGACGAGGCGATTTCGCAGTGGACGAATTCGCTCGTCATGGCCGAGATCGGGAACTTTCTGCCGACCCCCGCGCCGGTGTGGGGAACGGATGACACGCCGCGTGAATGGCTCGGCCACACGCTTCCCGGTGTCGGAACCTCGGGAGACAATCCCGACGCGCTCTACCGCACCACCTTCCTCGAGGGAGACCGGCGCTACGAGGTCGTCGGCCAGTTCGACCTGGCGCGGCGGCCCGCGCAGCTCAACATCGAGCTGCACCGGGGGAACAAGGTCAGTCCCCCGCCGATCGATCTCAACAAGTCGGACCTGACACCGCTCGCCAGCATCACCGACCGCGATCTGCAGATCGCCGCCGACGGGTCGTTCCGCATCACCATCGGCCCGGAACCGGAGAGCCCGGTACACCTGCTGTCGGCTCCGGGCAGGCTGACCCTCGGTTCCCGCGACATGCTCGCCGACTGGGATCAGCGCCCGTCCCGCATGGAGCTGCGCCCGCTCGACGACGTGCCGCCCGGCACCTTCGATCCCGAGGAGATCGCGAAGGCAGCCAGCCGCGATCTTCCGCCCTACGTCCGCTTCTGGGCGAAGTTCCCGGAACTCTGGTTCGGCGGCCTCAAGGGCAACAAGATCACGCCCGCTCAGGGCCGCAACGGCAGCATGGCGGGCTTCATGGCGGCGCTCAGCTGGGACCTCGCCGCGGACCAGGCCATCATCGTCACCACCGATCCGATCGGTGCCGCCTACACCGGCTTCCAGATGATGGACCCCTGGATGATCAGCGCGAACGGCAAGAAGGCCCAGGTTTCCCTCAACCATGGCCAGACCGCGCCGAATCCGGACGGCACCTTCACCTTCGTGCTGTCACACGAGGACCCCGGCGTCGCCAACTGGCTCGACACGACCGGTCTCGACGAAGGACTCGGGCTGATCCGGTGGCAGGCGGCGCCGGCCGGCGCAACGATCGACACGAGCACCCTCGTGCGCGAGTTCAAGGTCGTCTCGCTCTCCGAGGTGGACGCGTTGCCGGATCTCCCCCGCGTCACGCCCGAGCAGCGCGCGGCGCAGCTGGCCGCGCGGGTCGAGGGGTACAACAAGCGGACCCTGTAGGGCCCGCGAATCCCGCCGGCCGGATTCGGCTTCCTACACATCCGGACTGCGGTATCCGGCATGCGGGCGCCGCCGGCCGATGCCGGGGGCCCACCCAGGCCCCCGGTTCCGCCACCTCGCCCGGCGAAGATCCGCATCAAGGCGGCATCCTCGCCAGGCGTCGTCGGGCGTCGTCAGGCGCGGAACTCCTCCGGGCGAACAGGGGACGCGGCGGCCAGCGCCTCGATGGCGGCCGCGGCCCCGAGGTCCTTGCCGTACACCGGCGTGCCGGGCTGCTGACGCCATGATTCCTCCAACGGGCCACCGTCGACCGGGTCGAAGCCCAGGTGGTCGACCAGGTCGAAGACCGTCTGCTTCCCCGGTCCGTCCGCGCCCGCGACCGGCAGCGCGATGCGGCCCTCGGCGCCCTTCGGCCGGCCGGACTCCAGCAGGTGCTTCCACCAGATCCCGTTGAACACCTTTATCACCGGTGAGCCGATCTGCTCGGCGACCCACACGCTCTCCGGGGTGCCCGCCTCGATCCCGGCGATGAGTCCGTCCCGTTGCTGCGGGTAGTAGTTGTTCGTCTCGATCACCGGGGCTCCGGGCTTCGCGCCCTTGAGAATCCCCGCCGCAAGATCCGGGACGCGCTTCTGCGGGATGCTGATGATGACGAGATCCGCGCCGTCGGCGGCTTCCGACGCCCAGACAGCCGTCGCCCCGGTCTCCTGAGCGAGGTCGGCCAGGGTCTCCGGATCCCGGGAGTTGGCCACCCGCACCTGATGGCCCAGCGCGGCCAGCCGCCGCGTCAGCGTCCCACCGATCTGACCTGCCCCGATAATCCCGATCCGCATTGTTGGCTCCCTCCGGCAGCTCGAACACCGTGCCTCGGCCCGCGGCCGCTGCAACCTCGCCCGCGGGCGGCGTGTTCCCGTTCACGCGCCAACGAGTTACCGGCGGCGTTCTCCCGACCGGCGCTGATCCTGCTGCCACGGGGCACCGGTGCGGCGGGGGTCAGAACCGCCAGCGGGTGGCACCACCCGGCTCGACGGTCCGCAGCGCGGTGGCGGCCGCCGGTCCGACCCGGTACACGAACCAGGGCGGCGGGCCGGCCGAGGGAGCGCTGAACTCGGCCGTGAGGGCCTGTCCCGACTCGTCCACCCGGGCCGGCCAGCCCTCGGCGGCCCAGCGTTCGGCCATCGCCGCCACGGTCACCGGATCGGTGACCCGGCTCGCCCGCCCCTCGAGCACGACATCGAACTCGGCGGTGGCCACGCCCAGCGCGCAGCGCGGATCGCGCGCGAGGTTCCTGGCCTTACGGGTGCGCTCCCCCGTCTCGAACCAGAAGCAGCCGTCGACGAACAGGGCACCGATGCCCGTGACGTGCGGAGCGCCGTCCGGATTGATCGTGGTCAGCCAGCAGGTATGCCGGTTGGGTCCGCCGGAGCCGGGAGCCTGGGTGATCCCGGCGTCGAGGCGGGCCTGGACCGATGCCCAGTCCAGCAGCGGGAGGTCGTAGAGATCGGCAAGGTTGGTTGCGTCCATGGACGCATGGACCGCCCCCGGCCCCGAAACTCATCGCTTACGTTCCAGGCCGGCCGTTCCAGACCCGCTGCCCCAGACTGGTCGCCCACGCGGGCGAGCGCCCGGCAGGAAGTCCGTGACCTTCAGTGGTCTGCTCGTCGCCGACGCCCGAGCGACACCGGCGGTTTGGTCAGGTTAGGCTTACCTTCATTCAAAGTCTCCGGCGGCCCGGCCGGCGACGAAGGAGGTCAGGACCATGGCCACGACTGGTCGCACCCGGCCCGTTCGAACGCAGGCGGTTCTCGCCGTCCAGGAGAAGCGTTGGATCAGCCCCGGCATCGTCCGCGTCGTCCTCGGCGGCCCCGGATTCGATGCCTACAACGACAACGCGTTCACCGACAAGTACGTGAAGATCTTCTTCGCCGATCCGGCGCACGGCCTGGAGCCACCGTACGACCTCGCCGCGCTGCGAGCCGAACACCCGGAGAAGCTGCCCGCGACCCGGACCTACACCGTCCGCTGGGCCGACCCCGACACCCGCCGGCTGGCCATCGACTTCATCGTGCACGGTGACGAGGGCATCGCCGGGCCCTGGGCCGCGGGCGCCGAGGTCGGCGACCTGCTCGTCCTCAGCGGCGCCGGAGGCGCCTACCGCCCCGACCCGGCCGCCGACTGGCACCTGCTGGCCGGCGACGAGACCGCGATCCCCTCCACCACCTCGGCCCTGGCCGCGATGCCCGCCGCGGCAACGGGCTCGGTGCTCCTGCTCGTCGACTCCGCGAAGTACGAGATCCCCATCCCCCGGCCCGACGGCGTCAACCTGCGCTGGCTGCACCGGGAGACGGCGGTGGCGGACGTCGACCCACTCGTCGACGCGCTGCGCGAGCTGCCCTGGCCCACCGGAACGCCACAGGTGTTCGTGCACGGCGAGCGAGGCACCGTCAAAGCCGCCCGACGCCTGCTCACCTTGGATCGCGGGGTGCCCCGCGAACGGCTCTCGATCTCCGCGTACTGGGCCACCGGCCGCGCCGAGGACCGGTTCCAGGCCGAGAAGCGCGAGCCCATCGGCCAGATCTAGCGCCGACTCGGAGCCGCGTCCACGAAGATCGGCCCTGCGGCGCGGACGCGCCAGGCAGGCGCCGGCCGAGCAGACATGGCGATCGGCAGTAGTACGGACTCTCAACGGCTGACCACCGTCAGCAGGTGCGACGGGCCGCGGGGTCCGAGGGCCGCCGCGAGGTACGGCGGCGGCCGTCACAGCCGCCTCAGCCTGGGTGCGCCATGCCCGGTGGTGGAACCTCGTGGTCCGGGTTCGGGTGTGGTCGGGGTCAGAAGGGCGGTTGTTTGTCGTGGGCGATGTTCCACCCCGAGGTGGTCTTTCCCGATGATTCATCGCCGCCCTCTCCCTCCGCACCGGAGTTGTACCGCGGTTCGACATATGAATGCGGGCGGGTGACGAGTGTCGCGCCGAACGGACCCACCCAGACAAACGTTCCCTTCTCCGGCTGCGTCAGCCGTCAACGGCCGGAGTGGTCAAGGCCATCATTTGCAACCTACGGCAATCAGGTGCTCTACCTGCAGTTCTTGCTTTCAAGATGATCGATGATCTGTCGGTTCGCCGATCGTGACCTCGCGGCCGGGGCGTCGACACAGGGCCGAAGATCGAGAGCGCGCAGTCCTCCACCACCGTCGCGCGCCGCGACCGCCGTCACGATTCCGCGGCGCCAAACCTATCTCGCCGTGGATGGCGAGACCGAGCCGCCGATGGGACAACTTGCGCGCGATAGTACCAAAATGGTACCGTCACCTTCGGGTCACTATCGCGCGCTAGCGACGTGACGTATATAGCGAGGTGGATACTTTGGATCATTCGACGCCAGTCATGGATGAGGAATGCGCGGCCGCGTGGCGGCTTATTCTCGACAAGTACTTCGGTGGAGCAGCCGGAAGGATAGACATCACCGAAGACATCATTCCCAAAGCGCGTGCCCACAAAATGCCGAGCCGCGAAATGCTACTCGAAGTATTCCCCTTCACCGAGGAGGAACACACGATCCCAGGGCCAGAATCAGAGATCACCATCTCCGTTTTCACGCCCATTGATCACGGCGGCACCGGCCCGGGAATTTTCTGGATTCATGGTGGCGGAATGGTCACTGGCGACCGTTTCGGGGTCGTTCCGGCACTTCGGCTTGCGATGGCGGCCGCCACCGTCGTCATTTCCGTCGAATATCGGCTCGCTCCTGAGCATCCCGACCCCGCACCCGTGGACGACTGCTACGCCGCTCTACTCTGGACCTTTGATCATGCTGACGAACTCGGCATCGACGCTAGTACGCTCGTCCTCGCTGGCGGCAGCGCCGGTGGTGGCATTGCCGCTGGCACAGCACTTCGCGTGCGCGACAACGGCGGGCCGAGCATCGCCGGAATGCTGTTGTCGTGCCCGATGCTCGACGACCGGATGCACACTGCCTCGGCCCACATGACCGGCGTACTCCCCTGGAGCCGTACCAGTAACGAGACCGGGTGGCGCATGCTGCTGGGGGATCGCGCCGGCACCGACGATGTATCCATCTACGCTGCGCCCGGCCGAGCGACCGACCTGTCCGGGCTCCCTCCAACCTTCATCGACGTCGGCACCGTCGATCTCTTCCGCGACGAGGACGTTGCCTTTGCCTCAACGATCTGGGCGTGCGGCGGCGATGCGGAGATCCATGTCTGGCCCGGCGGATTTCACGGCTATGAGGACTGCGCGCCTAACGCCCCGCTCGCCATAGACACTCTCGTAGCCCGCGAACGCTGGTTGGCGCGAGTCCTCAGCCGTGCCCGTAGCCACGCCACCTAGGCCAACAGCCATCCTTAATGCCTAGGGCGTGCTTAGATCCGCCATGTCATCAGTCAGGGCATCGGTGTCGACAGTAGGTCTGTCGCTGCCGTCCACGAAGATCCGCACGCGGGTTGCGGTGTCGAGGCTGTCCAGAAGGCGAAGCGCCAGGACGGCGAGGTTCTGCCTTTGCAGCACGGGGTGATCCACATAGGTGGATGATGTTGATGTGTCCGCGCGGTCGATCAAGATCAGTCCCACTGCGCTCACCCCGTCTCCGCCGAACGTTAAGGGCCTCCGGCACCTCGGCACCGGCAGCGTGCCGGAGGCATTGAGGGGCGCTCCAACGGAGCGTGATCACGCGGTGGATACCGGAGCACCCATGACACAACGTGTCCCAGTAGGTACGTAGGCGCCACGGCGCCGATGGCGCAGAATCGGTGCATCCATGGGGAGCGGGGTTTCGAACGATTCCCCTGAAAATCATTTATGCGGTCGCACGCCTGCGGGCCAGATCCTTGCCCTCCTCCGGCAGCGCGTCGGCGACCAGCAGTCGCGGCAGCAGTTCCGGTTCACGTGTCATCGCGCGGAAGACGAGCGCGACGGTCACGTCGTGGTCAGGCCGGTGAACGATCTGGACCGGATCGGCAGCACGGATGTCCCCCGGCTCGATCACGCGAAGATACGCGCCCGGCAGCGCGGCCTGCGTGAACCGCCTGATCCAGCCGTCACGCTCCAGCCAGCCCTGGAACGTCGCGCACGGGATCCGCGCGCACGACACCTCCAGGACGACGTCTGGCCCGATACGCCAACGCTCGCCGATCAGGGCGCCGTTGACGTCGAGGCCGGCGGTCGTCAGGTTCTCCCCGAAGACGCCGTTGGCAAGCGGCCTGCCCAACTCGGTCTCCCATCCGTCGAGATCCTCGCGGGCATAGGCGTAGACGGCCTGGTCGAAACCGCCATGGTGCTTCACGTCGTAGACCCGGTCGCCGACCAGACCGACCGTGCCGGTGCCCTTGGGACCGGGGGCGATGACGGCCACCGGGCCGTCGACGGGCCGCTTGTCGATACCTGTCGCACCGAGACCCTTCCAAGGGTTGGGGCGGGGCCTGCCGACATTGACGGAAAGCAGCTTCACGGGGCGACGGTACGATCCGCTGCACCTGGAGTGCGACACATTTCCCTGCCGCTGCGACTGCCGCGATTGCGGCATGCGTGGTGCCGGTGGCACCCGGCGGCGTGAGCGTCCGCCTCCTGCAGCGGATTCTCGCGCTGCCGTCGCCATCCGGCACAACGACCACACCGGACAGCGAGCCCTGCGCACGCTGTGCTGCCCGCCGATGATCGCTGAACCCCTTGAAATCGATCATCTAACGCTGGTCCGACGCCGCGTCCACGAAGGTCGGCCCGGCGGTGCGGACGCGCCGGACGGATTCCGGCGTCGGCCGAACAGACATGACGATGGACAGTAGTGCGGGCTGTCAACGGCTGAGTACCGTCGGCGGATGCGACGGGTCGCGGCCGATTGGACGCTGTGGTTACTGCTGTCTCTGCCTGTCGATGTCGTCCTCGTCGAACGAGCACTGGGCGACACGAGCCGTTGGCCGTTCCTGCTCGGCCTGGCGGCTCTGGCGGTCGCTGTGCGGTACCGGCGGCGGATGCCGCACGCGGCCTTGGCCGCCTCGGCGGTTCTCACGGTTCTGAGTGTGAGCTTCGCGCCCGCCCAGGGGTATTTCGCCTATCAGGCCGGACGCCGCATGTCCGCCGCGGCTCGTACGATCACGATCGCGGCCGTGACGCTCGCCATCGCGTCGCTGCGGCATGGGCTGGTCGATCCCGACGGTTCTGCCTGGTTCGTGGCGTTCCTCATGCTGCTGATGGGTGGCGTGCTGCCCTGGGTCGTGGGCCGTTACATCGCGGTGCGCCGGGAGCTGCACGACGCGGGCTGGCAGCGGGCCGCGTACCTCGAACTGGAGCAGGAGATGGTCGCCGAGCGGTCGCGGCTTCGAGAACGGGCCCGGATCGCGCAGGACATGCACGACTCGCTTGGTCACGAGCTCAGCCTGATCGCTTTGCGGGCCGGTGCCCTCGAGCTGTCCCCGGATCTCGGCGAGGGAGCCCAGCGGGCGGCGCGTTCGCTGCGTGAGGACGTCGCGACCGCGGTTGACCGGCTGCACGACGTCATCGACCTGCTGAGGGAGGAGCCGGCGGCCCGGCGGCCGATCCACGAGTCCGTCCCGGACCTCGTCGAACGTGCCCGGGTCACCGGGCTGGTCGTCGACCTGCGGCTCGATCTGTCAGGCGGCCGGCAGGACGACGGCGGCCCAGCGGAGCTGGACCCGGGCGCCGACATCTCCTCCGCAGCCGACTTCTCCCCCGCAGCTGACCTCGCCGTCCATCGCATCGTGCAGGAGGCCCTGACCAACGCGACCCGGCACGCGCCGGGAAGTCCGGTGACCGTGACAGTCATGCGCGGCGCGGGTGGAGTCGACGTCCAGGTCACGAATCCGCTGCCGGCCGGCCCGAGCACGTCCGCCCCGGCGGCCCCGGCGGCCCCGGCCCAGGTCATGCCTGCCGCGAGCTCGTCGTCCAGAGCGCCCGGCCGGGCCGGGGGCAGCGGTCTGGCGGGGCTGGAGGAGCGGGTCCGGCTGGTGGGCGGCTGGCTGCGAACCAGTTCGTCGCACGGCTGGTTCCTGCTGGAGGCGCACGTCCCGATCGGCGTGAACGGCGACGAGGCCCGGCGCCCCCGGCCGGCCGAGGCTGGCGAGACGCATGCGATCCGGCCGGCGGACGTCCCGGACCTGGGCTCGGCCCGACGACGGCTTCGACGGGGGCTGCTCGTCGCGGCCGTCATCGTCGCGGTCGCCGCGGCGACCGTGGCCGGATACTGGGTCGTGGTGACACACGATGCGACCATGGACGCCGCCACCTACGAGCGCATCACGGTCGGGCAGGCCCGAGCCGGCCTCGTGAACGTGCTTCCCGGCCGGGAGGTCTCGCGCGGCTGGGACGGCCGGGTCGGCGGCACCGAGGAGCCGGGCCAGGACTGTCACTACTACACCGACGGCAACTTCCCGGGCGGCTTCGCGACCTATCGCCTGTGCTTCCGCGACGGCATTCTGGTCTCCAAGAATGACGTCCGGGCAGGAGCCGAGTCGGGACCGGAGGCGATGCCGTGACCGCGCCGCGATGCCGGCTGGAGGCGGGCCCGCCGCAGGCCCGACCGGAGGCGAGCCGTCCCGACGTGACCCGTGTGGTGCTGGCCGACGACGAGGCGACCGTCCGGGCCGGTATCCGGGCGATCCTCGCGACCGACCCGAGCATCGAGGTCGTCGCGGAGGCGGCCGACGGGCGGCAGGCCGTGGACCTGGTCCAGCGGCACGCGCCGCACGTCGCCGTGCTGGACGTCCGGATGCCGCACCTCGACGGCCTCGCCGCGGCCAAACAGATCGGCCGCACCGCGCCAGGAACGGCTGTCGTCGTGCTCACGACCTTCGGCGACGATACCTACATCGCGCAGGCGCTGGCCGCCGGGGCGCAGGGATTCCTGCTGAAGTCCGGCGACCCCCGCGACCTGATCGCCGGCGTCCACGCGGTGGCCGACGGCGCCGCCTACCTGTCGCCGCGGGTCGCCCACCGGGTTATCGCCTCGATGCGGGACAACCGGACCGCCCGAGCGACCGCTGCCAGGCAACGGCTGGCGGTGCTGTCCAATCGGGAACGTGAGGTACTGACGTTGGTGGGGGCGGGGCTGTCCAACGCCGAGATCGCCCGCCGACTCTTTCTCGTCGAGGGCACGGTCAAGGCGTACGTCAGCTCAACGCTGGCCCGGCTCGGTCTGCGCAACCGGGTGCAGGCCGCGGTCCTCGCCTACGAGGCGGGCCTGGTCGACGGCCCCCCGGACTGACCGGCGCCGCACCGGTGCCCGCCGGTTCCCGAACCGTGCCTCACCGGTTCCCGAACCCGCGCCTCACCGCCCGAACCGGCGCGGCGCGGGTGGGGACCGGCGCAGGCTGGGGACATCAGGCGTCCCGGTTGCGCAACGACAGGTAGCCGACCAGGTGCGCGGCCGCCGCCCAGCCCAGGAGCCCGGCAGCGGCCGGGCCGGCACCGCCGTCACCGTCGAGCAGGTGTCCACCGAGGCCGGCGGGCAGCAGGTCGGTGAGCGGCGTGGAGATCAGCAGCAGCCCGACGAGCACGACCAGCGCGACACTGAGAGTCCCCACCGCGCTGCGCAGAACAGCCCCGATCCCGACGGTGAACAGCGAGACCGCGACGAGGTACACCGCCACCCGGACGACGTCGCCCGCCGGATCGGGACTGGTCCCGTGCTCGCCGAGCACCCTGGCGGCCACGACCGAACCGCCGATGCCGACCAGCAGCCCGAGCGGCGCGGTGACGGCGGTGACGGCGAGCGCCTTCGCGGCGAGAACGGTCCCCCTGCGGGGACACGCCTGCAACGTGCCGGTGATGAGCCGGGTAGCGAACTCCGAGGTGACGACCAGCATCGCCAGTGCCACGACAGCGAACTGGGCGAGCTGGACCGACGGCGCGAGCACGTCGACGACGGCAGTCGTGTCGACGGCGGGAGTCGTCGTCCTGACGGAGGCCTGGCCCCGCTCGGCGTCGCCGACGACGTCGTTCGCGAGGCTCGCCGCGCATCCCGCCGTCAGTACAACCGCCGCCACCGCGCACCACGCCGTCGACCAGACCGACACCATCTTGCCCAGCTCAGCGGCGAACGCCCTGCGCAGCTCGGCCCCTGGCTTCATCGCGGGCCGTCCGGCGCGGCTGGGACAGGCGCGGAGTACTCGACCGCGCGCCCCGTCAGGTCGACGTACGCCTCCTCGAGCGAGGGCTCGCGGATGCCGAGCTCGTGCAGCCGCAGCCCGAAGGCGTGCGCCAGGTCGCCGACACGGCCCAGGTCCCCGCCGTGCACCATCAGGGTGGCGCGGTCAGGCTGATCCGTGGCATACCCGTCGGCCGTCATGCGGGCTCGCAGCGCGGCCAGGCCGGCCGCATCCGGGCTGCGCAGCCGAACCGCCGAGCGGGAGCTCGCGGAGACCAGCGTCCGCAGCGGCGCGTCGGCGACCAGCCGGCCACGGCCGATGACGACCAGATGGTCCGCGGTCAACTGCATCTCGCTCATCAGGTGACTCGACACGAACACGGTGCGTCCCTCGTCGGCGAACGAACGCATCAGCTGACGCACCCATCTGACCCCGTCGGTGTCCAACCCGTTCACCGGCTCGTCGAACAGCAGCACCTCCGGGTCGCCGAGCAGCGCGGCGGCGATCCCCAGCCGTTGGCTCATTCCAAGCGAGAACGACCCGGCACGTCGGCCGGCGACCTCCGACAACCCGACGAGGCCGAGCACCTCATCCACCCGTCGACCTGGAATGCCGTTGTAGCGGGCCAACGCCAGCAGGTGGGCGCGGGCCGAACGAGCCGGATGCCGTGCCCCCGCGTCCAGCAGCGCACCGACTGATCGCAGGGGCTCCCGCAGGTCCGCGTAACGCCGGCCGTTGACCAGCGCCTCCCCGGACGTCGGCCGGTCCAGGCCCATGATCATGCGCATTGTTGTGGACTTGCCCGAGCCGTTCGGCCCCAGGAAGCCAGTCACCTTGCCCGCCACGATCGTGATCTCGAGCCGGTCGACCGCCGTCGACCTGCCGTAGCACTTTGTCGCCGCCCGTAGTTCGATCATGCTGATCCTTTCCTCGGCACGGCGACGAACCTAGGAACCTCCCGGTTTTCGCGACATGGCCGGAGGACAGGCTTGCGGCCTTACTTTCGACAGGAGTTCCGGACACTGCTGCCGGATGCCGAAGGGATCGCCCGTTTCAGCGCTCGTCACAGGCACCTTGCGGCTCATCCCACGCAGGAGTGCGATCAGGCTGGTCGCGGCCGCGAAGGACAGCGGAGCAGCACGGCGTCCAAGGGCATCTATGGTCGGGCCGACCGCGGCCTAAGGCTCCGCCACAGCGGGCGTGCCTGGTGCCGGCGGCGGTGTTACCGCCGCCGGCACCATTAACCGCGTCAAAATCGCGAAACCCCTGATCGCGACAAATGCGGCAGCCTCATTTGACGGTGCTGAACCGTCTCAGGAGCGGGCCAGCTCCCGCTCGTCTTCGGGCCGGTCGTCGTCGTCTTCTTCAGGCCGGTCGGCCTCGTCGCCAGACCGGTCGGTGTCGTCGCCAGACCGGTCGGTGTCGTCGCCAGACCGGTCGGTGTCGTCGCCAGACCGGTCGGTGTCGAAGGAGCCGGTGCCCACGCTGTGGGGGACGGCCTCGTCGGCTGGTTCGACCGAGACTCGCGGAGTGATGCGGTCCAGCCATTTCGGCAGGTACCAGTTGGCCTTGCCGACAATGTGCATCAGCGACGGTACGAGCATTGTCCTGAGGACGAACGCGTCGAGGAACACGGCGGCGGCGAGGCCGGTACCGAAGATCTTGATCGGCCGTCCCGGACTGACCACGAAGCCGAGGAAGACGGCGATCATGATGATGGCGGCGGCGGTGATGATGCCGCCGGTCTCGCCCTGCCCGATGGTCACCGACCGCTTGTTGTCGCGGGTGTGTACCCATTCCTCATGCATGCGGCTGACCAGGAACACCTGGTAGTCCATCGACAGGCCGAACAGAATGGCGAACAGCATGACCGGGATCCAGGCGTCGATCGGTCCGCCTGGTCCGGCGCCCATGCTGTCGGAGAGCCAGCCGTACTGGAAGATCGCCACGACCAGACCGAACGAACCGCCCGCTGCCAGCAGGTTCATCACCGCGGCGGTCAGCGGGATGACCAGGCTCCGGAACGCGATGAGCAGCAGGACGAACGACAGGCCGACCACGACCGCGATGAACAGCGGCATCTTGCGGGCGAGCACCGCGGCGAAGTCGACGTTGATCGCCGTGTCACCGTAGGTGTAGATGTGGTTGGCCGTGCCGTCGTACAGCGGCGGCAGGGTGGTCGAGCGCAGGTGCCGGACCAGCTCGTAGGTCTTCTCCGACTGCGGTGACGTGGTCGTCTTGAACGTCACGAAGGCGACGTTCTCAGCGAGCGGAACCGTGCCCAGGCTGCCCGGGTCGATGCCCGGGACAGCGGACAGCGTCTTTGTCACGCGCCGCAGGTAGGCCTGGTCCGAGGCGCCCGGGCCGCTCACGACGGCTTCCAGAGTGGAGTTGTAGCCGACGCCGAAATCGGAGGCGATCAGGTCGTAACCGTCGCGGGTCGTGGAGCTCTTCGGGTCGCTGCCCTGATCGCTGGCGCCCAGCTCCATCGAGAAGAACGGCAGCGCGATCGCGACCATGATCGCGCCCGAGACGATCGCGACGACGACGGGGCGCCCAGCGACGAACCGCGACCACCGGGCCCAGCCTCCCACCGGACGGTCATCGATGAACTCGCCGGCCCGCACCGCCGCCCGCTGCCGGCGGGGCAGCACCTTCAGGCCGAAGATGGCGAGCAACGCGGGCAGCAGGGTGAGCGAGGCGATCATGGTGAATCCGACGGCGAGCGCGGTCGCCACCGCCATGCCGTTGAAGAAACTCACCCCGAGCGCGATGAGACCGAGGATGGCGATGCACACGGTCGTACCGGCGAACAACACCGCCCGGCCGGAGGTGTTGAGCGCGTTCACGATCGACTCCGCGACGGGCATGCCGCGCCGCAGGTTGCGGCGATGCCGCGTGAGGATGAACAGCGCGTAGTCGACGCCGACGCCGATCACCATCAGCTCGGCCAGGTACGGGGTGATGTTGGAGACGTTGATGGCGTGGCTGAGGATGTAGATCACGCCGAGGCCGCTGACGAGCGCGGCCACCGCGCTGGCCAGCGGCAGCACCGTGGCGGCCACGGTACGGAAGACCAACGCCAGGATGATGAGGGCGGCCACGAATCCGATGAACACCGACGAGCCCGAGCCGTCGCTCTGCCCGATGCCGGCGAAGGCGTTACCGGTGAACTCGACCTGCAGCGAATCGCTGCGCAGCGTCTTCAGCTGATCAAAAACGTTCTTGAACAGCTCGGCGTCGTAGTGGTCGTTCTCCCAGGTGATGGTGACCAGGGCCGTGGTGGAGCCGCGCGCGGTGTTGAGCAGCTGCGGGTTTCCCGGAGCTGCGACATCGCTCTTCGCGCAGTCGATCGACTCCCACGGCGACGCGATCAGCGCCACGTGGTTGCCTGAAGCGCACACCTCGGCCAGGGCCGGCTTCAGCTTCGCTGGCGGCTGGGTGAGCGTTCCGCTCTCGCTCTTGATCACAACCGTGCCCGGGGCGCCGTTCTGATTGTTCAGGCCGGCATCCTCGAGGAGCTTCGCGACGGACGCGGTCTCGGTGTGCGGGAGGCTGAACGTGTCCTTGTACGAAGCCCCGCCCATCGCCCCGGCGATCCCCTGCACCGCGACGATGAAGACAACCCAGCCGACGACGACGAACCATCGGCGACGGACAGCGAGTTCGGCGATCCGTTTCATCAGTTCTCCTGCTCGGTGTCTGGCAACCGGCGAACATCCTGGCATCAGCGATCGAGTCCGAGTCGACCTCAGCTCTTCGCACATACTTCCAGACAGCCATGGCCCGCGATTTGAGTGGCGCCGGCGGGGGCCCTGTCCGTAGTCGGTCTGTTACTCGGTAGCCGGATCGAGCCCCCCCGCCCCCAGCAGTGCGTTTCAGCTGTGCCTCATGGGGCGGCGTCGCGCAGGGCTGGGGCGAGCTCACGCCATTCACGGTCTGGCAGCACGGTCGGATCGACGGTGAGGACCTGGACACAGACGTGGTTGGCGCCGGCGTGGAGGTGCTGGCGCACCCGGTCCCGGATTGTCCCGGCGTCGCCGTAGGCGACGATCGCGTCGACCAGCCGGCGGCTCGGGCCGCCGACGAGGTCGTCATCACCGAAGCCCAACCGCCGCATGTTCGCCTCCTGGTGGGGTGCCGCGGAGACGTAGCCGGCGACGTGCGCCGCGGCGACCTGGCGGGCCCGGTCGACATCGGTGTCCAGGACGACGGCCTGCTCGACCCCGAGGAACGCCTCGGGACCCATGATCTCGCGGGCCCGCCGGGTGTGTTCGACGGGCACGAAGTACGGGTGCGCCCCCCATGTCCGTTCGGCCGCCAGCGACAGCATCTTCGGGCCGAGCGCGGCCAGTACCCGGCGCACGGCCGGCCGCGGCGACGGGCTGTGTGCGGGGACGGCGTCCATGGCCGCCAGGTAGGCACCCATGGTCGACACGGCTCGGCCCAGGCTCGGCACGGGGTATCCGTCCAGCAGGTGGGTGGTGTCGTCAACCCGGTGTCCCCCGAGGCCGAGAAGGTAGCGCCCCGGGAACGTCTCGCCGAGCGCGCGGGCCGCTCCCGCCAGGGCGATCGGGTCACGGAACGCGATGTTCGCGATGCCGGACGCGACGGTGACCCCCCGGGTGGCCGACAGCAGCAGCCACGCCTGGCTCACCGTGTCCCGGCCGAATCCCTCGCCGTACCAGATCGCGCCGTAGCCCAGCTCCTCGATCTCCGCGGCGGCCTCCCGCACTCGGCTGGAGGGCTGGCCGTCGAAGGCGAACGTCCAGACGCCGACGTGGCCGAGTGGGTGTCCCAGGTCCTCTGTCACCGTGCTCCTTCGAGCCTCTCACCATCCGGACAGGCTGTCCGGATCGGTCCGGCTACGATACGGACACGATGTCCGGTTGTCCATATGGGCACGTCAGAGGAGAAGAGACGGCAGTGGTTGGACGAGCGCCCGCAGAGCGCCCCCCACGCACCGACGCCCGGCGCAACCGGGAGCGCCTGCTCGTGGTCGCCCGCGAGGCGTTCGACGAGGCCGGACCCGACGCGTCTCTTGTCGAGATCGCCCGCCGGGCCGGGGTCGGGCAGGGAACCCTCTACCGGCACTTCCCGACCCGGGCCGCGCTGCTCAGCGCCGTTCTCGCCGACCGGATCGAGACACTTCGCCGACAGGCGGCGGAGCTGTCAGCCGCCCTCTCCGCCGACGAGGCGCTGGCGGCCTGGCTGCACCTGTTCCTCGTCCACGCACGTGTCAACCAGGGCCTGGCCGGCGCGTTCATGACCGAGGGACCCGAGACGGCCGCCATCGACTGCCATCAGACAATCACCGCCGCCGCGGCCGACCTTCTGGGCCGCGCCCAGCGGACGGGGACCGCCCGCCCCGACCTGAGCCCGGATGATCTGATCCAGATCGTCGTCGGCATCGCGCTGGCGACCGCCCGCGACGGCGACGCCGGCCAGGCCGACCGGCTACTCACACTCGTCCTGGACGCCGTCCACCAGACGGGGCCCGTCACATAGGCCGGGACGCCTCAGTTGATCAGGTTCGCGAGGATGCGGACCAGCTTGCCGGCCAGGCCCTCTGCCACGGCTCCCACGACCTCACCGGCACTCTCGGCGGCGTCGAAGCGCTGCACCGCGTGCCGCAGTATCCCCTGGGCAGCGTGATGCGCGGTTGTCAGGGCGCGGTCCCGGCGCAGGCCGGCCCTGCGGGCCTGCGCCACCCAGGTCGCGTACAGCTCGCGGGTCGGGTCGTCGACGGCGTTCCAGCCCTCCCAGGCCCCGTCCGTCGCGTCGAGGGCGTCGGTCAGCTCGACCACGAGCCCCGAGCGGTCCCCGCCCTCGCTGTCGGTCATGGCGACATTGTCACCGATCAGCCGCATCGAGCGGTGGCCGCGGCTGCACACCGAGCCCGGCGGCGGGACGGCGGCAGGACGACGGCGCCGGTCCACAGGAGGCCACGAAAAATGCCGGCCGGCCGTGTCGATCCGCGGCGGGGCCGTTCGACCTGGTGGTGAGAGGGTCGAACGGCGACCTCGGGAAAGGGAGATCGACGATGGCGAAGTACATGCTGATCATGCGTGGCACGGACGAGTCCCTCGCGAAGATGATGGACACGCCCTTCGAGGAGATGCTCGAGGTCGTGGGCCGCTTCAACGAGGAGTTGATCCGGGCTGGTGTGCTCGTCGCCGCCGAGGGGCTGGACGACCCGTCCCAGGGCGTGGTGGTCGACTACAGCAGTGAGACGCCGGTGGTCACCGACGGTCCGTACGGCGAGACCAAGGAGCTGTTCGGCGGCTTCTACATCATCGAGGTCGCCTCGAAGGAGGAGGCTGTCGAGTGGGCGAAGCGGATGCCCGCGATCAACGGTTCGAAGTGCGAGATCCGCCGCGTGCCGGGCATCGACGAGTTCCCGCAGGACAACGAGTGGGTCGTCAGGGAGCGGGCGTGGCGCGAGCGGACCGGCCAGCTCTGATGCCCGCGGGCACCGGCGGCCCGCCGAGCGCCGAGCCGGCGCGGCGGGCCGTCGAGGCCGTCTGGCGGATCGAGTCCGCCCGGATCGTCGGCGCACTCGCCCGCTACACCGGCGACTTCGCGCTCGCCGAGGACGTCGCCCAGGAGGCGGTGGCCGAGGCGCTCGTCTCCTGGGCACGGGACGGCGAGCCGGCGAACCCGGTGGGCTGGCTCCTGACGACCGCGCGGCGGCGCGCCGTCGACAGTTTCCGTCGCCGGGCGGCGCTCGACGCGCGGTACGCCATGGTCGCCGGGCAGCTCGCCGAGGGTGAGGCCGTCTCGGGCGGCCTGGCCCCGGCGGGCCGGTCGGACGATCTGCCGTGGGACCCCGACCGGATCGACGACGACATCCTGGCGCTGATGTTCGTGGCGTGTCATCCGGTGCTGTCGGCCGAGGCCCGGGTGGCGCTGACCCTGCGAGCGGTCGGCGGGCTGTCCAGCGAGGAGATCGCCCGGGCGTTCCTGGTGCCCGTGCCGACGGTCCAGGCGCGGATCACGCGGGCGAAGAAGACCCTCGCCGCGGCCCGGGTGGCGTTCGAGCTGCCGCCGGCGGCGGAACGACGTGGGCGGCTCTCCGACGTCCTGAGTGTGCTTTACGTGATCTTCACCGAGGGTTCGACGGCGACGTCCGGTGACGACCTGCTGCGGCCCGATCTGGCCTACGAGGCGATCCGGCTGGGACGGACGCTGGCCGCGCTGTTGCCCGACGAGCCGGGGGTGCACGGGCTGCTCGCCCTGTGCGAGCTGACGGCCGCGCGCTTCGCGGCGCGCACCGGGCCCGACGGCGAGGCGGTGCTCCTGGAGGACCAGGACCGGCGGCGGTGGGACAGGTCGGCGATCCGCCGCGGCATGGCCGCGATCGGCCGGGCCGCGTCGCTCGGGCACGGCCTCGGGCCGTACGGCCTGCAGGCGGCGATCGCCGCCTGCCACGCGTCGGCGCCCTCGGTGGCGGAGACCGACTGGGAGCGGATCGTGCTCCTCTACGAGGCGCTCGGCCGGGTGGCTCCCTCCCCCGTCGTCGAGCTCAACCGCGCCGTCGCCGTGGCGATGGCGGCCGGGCCGCGGGAGGCGCTGTCCATCGTGGACGATCTCGTCGCCGCCGGCCGGTTGTCGGGCTCGCACCTGCTCCCGGGCGTGCGTGGCGAGCTGCTCTCCCGGCTCGGCCGGACGTCCGAGGCCCGGGCCGAGCTGGAACTCGCCGCGCGGCTGTGCCGCAACGTCCGCGAGCGTTCGGTGCTCCTGCGCAAGGCAGCCGCGCTGGCGTGACGCCCTCGCCGGGTTCGGCGCCGGATCGCCGGGATCACCACCAGGTCGCCGGGATCACCAGCGGTCGCGGTGCAGGACGGTCTCCAACGGCTCCCGCGCGGCCGGGCGGAACGTCGTGCCGATGGTGTGGGCGACCGGGATCAGCGCCCCCTGGCTGTACCCGGGCGGGATGCCGAGCAGCTCGGCGACCTCTCGCGAGTAGCCGAGGTGCAGCGACGTCCACGCGGTACCGAGGCCGCGCAGGCGGGCGGCGAGCATGAAGCTCCAGACCGCGGGCAGCAGGGAGGCCCAGAACCCGGGCTGGGCGTGCGGCGGGATCTTGGTGACGTCACCCTCGAGGCAGGGGATCAGCAGGACGGGAACCCGGTGCATGTTCTCGGCGAGGTAGCGGGCCGAGTCGCGCACGCGGACCTGCGTGGCCGCGCGCTCGCCCTCGTACCCCTCGGCGGACGCCCCGCCGGCGGCCAGGTAGGCGGACGCTCCCTGCCGGTAGTACCCGGCGACGCCGGCGCGCAGCTCGGGGTCGGTCACCACGATCCAGTGCCAGCCCTGCCGGTTCGAGCCGCTCGGCGCCTGCAGCGCGATCCGCAGGCACTCCTCGATCAGTTCGGGTGCGACCGGGCGGTCCAGGTCCAGCCGCTTGCGGACGCTGCGGGTCGTGGTCAGCAGTTCCTCTGGGGTCAGCTCAGGTACGGCCACCGGGTCATCCTCCCACCGCCGGCCGCCGGCGGGGGCCGCCACGGGCTCCTCACCCGGCTTCCCGGCATCACCGAACGGGGGCGTGGACGTCACGCCTTGTAGGCGAGGCCGCCGTAGATGCTGACCGCGGCGTCGGTCAGGTCGGCGGGCACCGCGCCGTCCGGCCGCCAGCGGTGGACGACCTGCAGGCCCGGCTCGAGCAGCTCCAGCCCGTCGAAGAACCGCTCGACCTGCGCGCGGTCACGCAGGTGCATGGGGACACCGCGGCTCAGGTAGGTCTCCTGCACCGCCAGCATCGCCGGGTCGAAGTCGGCCGTCAGATGGGTGAGCGCGACGTAGCTGCCGGACGGCAGGGCGTCGACGAGACGCCGGATGATGCCGTACGGGTCGTCGGAGTCGGGGATGAAGTGGAAGACCGCGATGAGGGACAGCGCGACCGGCCGGGTGAGGTCGAGGGTGTCCTTCAGTTCCTGGGCGCCGAGGATGTGGTCGATGTCGCGCACGTCGGAGTGCAGGTAGGACGTGCGGCCCTCGGGAGTGCTGGTGAGCAGGGCACGGGCGTGGGCGAGGACGATCGGGTCGTTGTCGGTGTAGACGACCCTGGTCTCCGGCGCGATCTCCTGGGCGACCTCGTGCAGGTTCGGCGAGGTCGGGATGCCCGTACCGATGTCCAGGAACTGGCGGATGCCCAGCTCACCGGTGAGATGACGGGTCGCCCGGGTCATGAACGTCCGGTTCTGCCGGACGACGATCCGGGAGTTCGGGAAGACGGCGATGGTCTGTTCCGCCGCCTCCCGATCGGCCGGGAAATTGTCCTTTCCGCCGAGGAAATAGTCGTACATCCTCGCCGCGTGCGGGACGTCCGTTCTGAGCTCGACGGGGTCCAGCCGGTCCATCAGGGTCTTCCACTGATGGCCACCTGTCGGATCGTCGGTCATGCCCACCCCTCAGCGTCACTGGTGCCGCCCCCGCCGACAAGCCGATGACCTGCGACGGACGCGGGCGCCGGGCGGAGCACGGAAGTTCTGTTACCGAATTATGGTGGTTCGTCCGCGGAGCGTCGCAGCGGGCACGCGTGGCGTCCGCCACCGGATCGGCCCGGACACGCTGGCGACCCGGGGCCGCGGACCTCGTGACAGCCGGTGAGATCGGGTGCCGGCTCCGCCGGTCAGGGGCTGATCAGTGGCCGGAAGGCTGCCTGCACCTGGGAGTCGGAGGGGGTGACGGACCTCGTCGGACTGTAGCCGTAGATCAGGGACGGACAGCTGGTCCCGCTGATCTCCACTCTGGTGTCGGCCAGGAGCTGTCCGGTCCGTAGCTCGTAAACGCGGACGGGTATCGCCACCCGGTGAAACGTCACGTTCCCGCTGGTGTAGCGGCAGGTCTCGACCGCTGCTCCGAGTTCGGACGCGCCGACGCAGAGAACCCGCGTGGCAGTGGCGACGTCATCGGTCTTCCACTCGGCGGGGAGCTTGCTGGTGTATTGCGTGTCGCCGACTGTCAGTGCTCGATTCGGCCCGGCGGGAGCGGCGGAGAACGGTACCGGAGCGGCGCAGTACCTCGGTTGGGCGGAACCCGACGGCCGCAGCAGATCCCGCAGGTTCGCCAGCTCGACCGCCCGCTCGTGGGCGATCCTCGCCTCCTCGATCTTCTGGGCGGCCTGCCGCACCCCCGCCCGGGCCGCGGGCGTGAGCTCGTGGTCGGGGTACTCGTCGAGCAGCTGCTGGTAGCTCGCCCGCGCGTGCTCCCAGTCCGCGGCCGCCAGCAGACGGCTGCCGCAGTCGGCCAGCGCCGCGGGCGCTATCCGCGGGACGGCCCGGCGGGCGCGGTCCAGCTCGCCGCCATCGGACGGCCGCTCGGCGAGCCAGGTGGCGATCCGCACGGTGATGCAGGGATCCTCGGTCGGCAGGCCGTCGAGGAACCGGTCCAGGGCCACCTCGACCAGGCCCTCGTTGCCGGGCAGCTCCGTGAGCACGGTGGTCAGCTGCTGGAAGCCCTGGTCCAGCGCTTTCGTGTCGCCGGCCAGTCCGGCGTCGAGCGGGCCGGCGGCCGTCCGCAGCAGCCCGCACGCCTCGACCATGCCCTCGCCGTCGGCGCCCGGGGAGACGTCGACCATGCGATGGGCGGGCGACACCCGTCCCACCGCTGATTCCACCCGCGGGCAGTCGCCGGCACGGCGGGCCTGCGCGACGTCCCCCTCGATCCGCGCGACGTCGAACCGGAGGAGACCGAAGGCCAGCAGCACCGGGAGCACGCAGGCGACGGCGATGACCCACTGCCGCCTCGACCGGAACGGTCGGATCCGGCCCCGGTGCGGCCGTCCCCCGGCCAGGTACCAGCCGTGCACGATGACGGCCACCCACCACGCGAGCACGACGAGCCCGAACCACAGCGTCTGCGCGACCGAGGCAAAGATGATCAGTAGCTCGACGGTGATCAGGAGGACGACGACGGCGAGCTGTCCCCGGCCCAGCATCAGGTAGCCGCCGCCGAACAGTGAGGCGTTGGCGACGGCGACGGCCAGCGGGTCGTGGGACCGGGCCGCCGGCTTCGGCGTCGGCTCGCCCTGCGTCATGGGTTGTCCTTCCTTGCCGCCTGCTTCGTCGCAGCCTGCTTCGTCGGCTCTCGCCCGCCGGACGGGCTTTCGAGCGATGGCCGGGTGGGCCTCTCGGTTGCCGGGCGGGCTCCTGGTCGCCGTCGCGTCAGGCGGGCGGCGCCACGCGGAGGGTCACCGTTCGGTTTCGGAGATCGCCGGCGGCGTCTCCGGGGGGATCGCCGGCGGGCTCGCCGGCGTAGGGGGCGAGGGCGTCGCCGGCCGCGGAGATCGTGAGGGCCGCGGCCGGGACGCCGGCCGCGCGCAGGATCTCCGCGGCGGACGCGGCGCGGGCGAGGCTCAGCGCGGTGTTGTCGGGGAAGGGTCCGCCCGGGCGGACCGGGAGATTGTCGCTGTGGCCTACGACCTCGACGGCGACCCCGGGCGCGGCCGCGAGCCGGGCACCCAGCGCGGTGAGCGCCGCGCGGCCTTCGGGGGTGGGGGTGTCGTGCGTGGCGAACAACGCGTTGCGGAAGACCACGACCGCCTGCCCGCCGGCCCTGGTGATCGTGACGTCCGGGCCGGCGAGGCGCGCGGCCAGGTCCGCCGTCAGATCCCCCGGCCTGGCCGGAGCCGGAGCCGGAGCGGGGGCCGCGGGCGCCGGCACGGAGGCCGCGGGGGCTGATGCGGTGGTGGTCGACGCCGCCGGCTCGGCGCGGTCGTGGCCGAGCCACCAGCCGCCGCCGAAGGCGAGCGCGACGAGAAGGGCGGCGGCCGCGCCGCCCCGGGCGATGCCGCCGCCGCGGGTGCGCAGCCGTTCCAGGCGGCGCAGACCCGCCGCCGCCCCCGCCAGGTTGCCGTCCAGGGCCAGTGCGGCCCGCCAGTGCCGCTCGGCGTCGCCGAACCGGCCCTGCTGCGCCCGGATCCGGGCGAGCAGGTCGTGCTCCGCGGCAGTGTGGTCGCGCCCGGCGGCCAGCTCCGCGAGCAGGCGCGCGGCGTCCTCGTACCGGCCGGAGCGGGCCAGCACGGCGGCCTGCCCGCGGACGACCTCGCCGACGAGCACGGCCCGGGCGGTGTCACCGGGCCCCGCCGCGGCCGGCGGCGGGCCGGGCTCGGTCACCGGCTCGGCCAGCTCAGTCAGCTCGGCCAGATCCGGCGGCCCGGTGCGGCCCAGGGGGCCGATTCCGGCCCGGCGGTGGCGGGTGCCGACATCACAGGGATCGCCGGACACTGCTCCCCTCCTGCCGCTCTGGCGTGCCCTCGGACGGAAGCAGGTCGAACAGCTGCCGGTTCACCGTGCGCAGCCGCTCGATGTCGTTGCTGTCGACGGCGCGCCGGCCCTCCGCGATCAGGCGGGCGGCCAGAGCCTGGTCGCGCAGCTCGGAACGCTGTTCGACCAGCTGGGAGAAGTGGGCCATCACGACGGCGCCGGTCTTGCGGTCGACCACCATCGCCAGGTGACCGGTCAGCTCGTCGACGAGGGTCCGCAGGTGGGCGGCGTCCCTGCCCTCCAGGGCCCGGCGGACGTCGGCGGCGAGGACCTCGTACCGGCGCCGGTCCTGGGCGTCGCCGTACTCGTCGATGATGCCCGGCGCGTCGCGCAGCACCCGGTTCGCCCACTCGACCAGCGAGGGCCACTCCAGTGCCTCCTCGACGGCGTCGAGCCTGGCCCGCAGGTCGAGCATCCGCTTGCCGGCGGTGCCCGCCGCGTCCGCGTCCCCGTGTTCGGTGGAGGACACGTCGTTCTCGAGCTGACCGAGCGCCCGCTCGTCCTCCAGCTCGCCGAGCAGGGCGAGCGCGGCCGGGTCGGACGTCCGCTCCGCGTCGGCGCGCAGGGCGTCGTACCGCTCCTGCTCGGCTGTCAGGTCCCGGCGCAGCTTGACCGGGTCGGCGGCGGTCTCGGTGGTCAGGTCGTGGAACGCCTCGAACTCCTCGTCGAGGATCGGTACGTAGGCCTTGGTGGTGACCAGCCGGGAGGCGTCGATCTGGATCTCCACCTCGATCTCGCTGTTCTTCGGGATGTCCCGGGCCACCTGGTCGGCGAGGATCTCCAACGCGCCGACCTGCCGGTTGCGGTCGGCCCGGGGGTGCTCCCCCTCCAGGATCGGGATCCGCAGCAGGCCGCCGGACTGGCCGCGGGTGAGCCGCACGGTGCTGCGCAGGATCTCGCGGGCCCTGGCGGGAATCCGGGTGCCCTTCTCCAGCAGCCAGGCGACCTCGTTGCCGGCCAGCGCCACCCCGATCGAGTGGGTGAGGGTGGCGGCGGGGGCGACCACGCCGAGGGTGTAGGTCAGCTCCGCGGGCTGGATCCGCTCGCGGGTGCCCGTCGGGTCCTCCAGGACGATCTCGTAGGTGTTGCGCAGCCCGGGCTCGGCCCGCAGCGTGGTGATGAACGAGCCGGCCGCCGGCAGGATGATCTGCCCGCTGCGCCACGGCGGGCGGGCCTGCGCGTTCGTGAACTCGACGGTGAACCCCTCCAGGTTCCGGTCGGCCGGGCCCTGCACCACCCCGCCGACCACAGGCTCCGGGTCGGCGCCGATCGGCTTGTACTCGAGGTCCACGGTGTAGGAGACGTCGGCGCGCACCGGTTCCGCCGGCAGCCGCTGAGTCCCGGCGAAGATCGCCGCGCCGCGGGCCACGACGGTCATCGGGTCCTGGCTGACATCCAGCTCGATGCCGAGGCCCTCGCGCAGCCGCCGCCGCAGATGGGGCATGAGGGTGGGCCCGCCGACGAGCAGTACCCGGTCGATCTTCTCCGGCGCGAGCTGGCTCTCCCGGAGCGCGGCCTGGCAGATGTTGATCGCGCGGGCGACGAAGGGCTCGGTCAGCTTGTCGACGTCCGCGGCGAACAGCTCGTGGACGAACTCCACCGGGTTGCCCCGGGAGTCGGTGCACAGCGGGGGGTCGCTGATGTCGATGAGCGCCGAGTCAGCGGAGGACAGCTCGATCTTGGCGTTCTCGGCGGCGGCCTTCAGCTTCGCGATCGCCTGCGCCCAGGTGGGCTCGCCCCGTCCGAAGCCGGGCAGGGAGTACTGCCGGAGCAGCGCGGGCATCAGCAGTTCCTCGACGATCGCCCAGTCGATGAGCTTCCCGCCGAGGAAGTTGTCACCGCGGTGGTTGACGATGTCGAACTCGCCGTCCCGGATGTGCACGACCGAGGCGTCGAAGGTTCCGCCGCCCAGATCGAAAACCAGCCGGTAGATGTTGTCCTCGTCGCGCTGGAAGCTGTAGGCGAGGGCGGCCGCGGTCGGTTCCTGGAGCAGCGGAGACAGTCCGAGGCCGGCGGCCTCGGCGGCCTGCCGGGTGGCGTCGGTCTGGTTCAGCTCGAAAGCGGCCGGGACGGTGATGACCGCGGCGCGGATATCCTCACCGAGCTGCCTGTTGACGTTCGCCTTGAGCGCCCGCAGCACGTGCGCGGACAGTTCCTCCGGGCTCATCGAAAGGCCACTGTTGGCGAATGTCGTCGCCTGGTCACGTAGCCCCATCTTGAGCTTGAACTCGGCGGCGGCGTTCGCCGGATCGGATTCGACCCGTTCCCGGGCGCGTTCACCGACGTGGATCCGGCCGTTGCGGTCGGCGTAGACCGCGGACGGGGTCGTGTCGTGCTGGAACGCGTTCTTGACGATGCGGGCCTCGGTGCCGTCCAGGACCGCGATCGCGCTGTTGGTGGTGCCAAGGTCGATACCGAAGTCCATCGTCGATCGCGCCATCGTTCCTCCTGCTGCCCGGTGGGGCGGGTCGCGCGGTGCCGGTGTCAGGGGCCCACGAGCGGGCCGGGCCGGATGCGGGTCGGGTCAGCCGTCCTCGTCCCGGGTCATGGGGACGCCGACGACGACCTCGCCGGTCTGGACGCGCAGTCCGTGCAGGTAGACGCTCGGCCGCAGGGTCTCCAGGACGGTCTCGTCGGTCAGGCCCTCGGTCTGCTGGAACTCCAGGACCTGCAGATCGAGACCGGAGTCGTACCGGGTTTGGTCGTGCTCCTGGATCTCGACGCCGGCCGCGGCGAGGGTGCTCCAGAGCGATTCGAACTGGCGCCGCGCCCGGCGGAGATCCGCCGCCCCGCCGCCGTCGCGCGCGCCGTCGCGCGCGCCGGGGCTCGGCGCCGGGCCGGAAAGGCGGCGGCGCAGTCGCCACAGCCCGGTCGCGAGCTCGGCCACCGCCGGCTGGGCCAGCGTCCCCGCCGGAGCCGGGTTCACCGGCTGATCGCCGGGCGCCGGAACGGGCTCGGATCTCGCGACGGCTCGCAGCAGCGCAGCGGCCCATTCCTCGGGCGTCGCGGGCCGGGCGATGCGGAACTCACGGGGATGGCGCCACTGGCGCGGGATCTCAGGCACCGCCGACTCCCAGCGGCCTTTCCCCGTTCCGCCATCCCTTTTCGCGTAGTTCCACGATCGGTGGGAACAGGTCGATGTGTTCCCGTTGTCTTCGCCCGGCGGAACCGACGACGACATTCAGATCCACGATGAGCGCGAAGAACGCTACCAGCACGGCCAGGAATATGTATCCGCCGCCGGCGCTGGTGAACAGCATGGTGGGCAGGCTGATCGCGACCACGAAGTACAGCGCGCACCGCAGCGCGGCCAGCCAGCCCCGGCCCCTCTCACCACGCTGACAGGACCGGCAACGCGGCACGGTGACCTCCACTTTGTTCCAACGCAGCTCGCGCACAGCCCGGACCACGTCGCCGTGCATCCATCTCGTGATCGCCGCACCGGGGTCGGCCGGCTTCTCATGACAGATCCAGCAGGTCAGGCGTACGGAGGCCTTGTCGAGAATTTCCCGGTTCTCGGCCAGCCGGCCGCGGACGGCCTCGGACGCCGCCACCCGCTCGGCCCGGGCGATCACCTCGATCATCCGCAGGTGGTCGCGGGCCGCGGAGGCGTCCGAGGTGTCCCGGGCCTGGTCGAAGAGGAGCAGGCAGCGCAGCGCGTCGAGGGCGACCTTGTCGTGCGTGCGCACCAGCGTCGAATCGTCGGGCGCCAGCATCCGGTCAAGCCGCGCCAGCAGCCCCGCGGAGTGGTCGAGGATGTGCGCGGCCTGGTCCAGGCCCGCCGTCCGGGTGTCGGTGGCGAGCCGGACGGCCTCCTCGCACAGCTCACCGACCTGGTCGGCCCAGGGTTCGCCGGCAGCACGCAGGGCGGTGCCGAGTGCCTCGCGGGCGCCGTCCCCGAGCTGGGCGGCCCGCATCGCCGTCAACTGCCGTTCGGCCCGGTCGTCGTCTCCGTCCCCGATGGCGGCGACAACGATCTCGGCACCGATGGACAGCAGCGCGCCCGGCAGCGCCGCGCGGATCCTCGGCGCGAGGCCCACGTCGAGCCGGGCGTCGGCGGTACGCCTGATGCGCGCCACCAGGCTGTCCCAGACCCGGTCGTCGTGCAGGACGTGGCCCCAGCGCCGGTAGACCGACGCCCAGTCGGGCTGTTCACCCTCGGCGCCCATCTCGACCTCGAGGGCCCGCAGGTGCTCGAGCACCGCGATGTTGTGAACCGCGCTCGCGGCGTCCCCGGCCGCGACCGGCTCGCTGGGCGCGACCGGCTCGCTGGGCGCAGCCGGCTCCCCGGACGTATCCGCGTCCCCGGACGTATCCGCGTCGCCGGGCGCGGCGCCCGTGCCGGAGACGGCCGCCGCGGTCCAGTGCCGGAGCGCGCCGTCCGGGTCGCCCGCGGCCAGGGCTGCGATCCCCTCGTCCCGCGCGGCGCCGGACTCGGCCGGCCAGAACCAGAAGAACTCGTCGACCAGCCGCTGACGCGGGTCACCCAGCCGGTCGAGAGCGGCCCGGGCATCCCCGGCGGACGGAGCCGGCCGCAGCGGCAGGATGTCCGAGGTCGGTATCTGCCCACCGGTCTTCTCGATCACGGCGAGCATGTCGGCCTTCCGACGGATGTCCCGTCCGGTGGACGAGAGCGGCAGGCCTGTCACCCGGAAGGCGTTCTGCCGGTAGATCCGCGCGGACACCCGCGGCAGGGCGTCGGCGTCGCTGTCCTGGGCCGTCACATCGTCACCCCCTTGCGCCACAGCCGGATCCGTGACGCGTACTGGTCACGCAGCCCGGGCCACTTGTTGCAGGCCTCCTCCATCAGGTCGGCGGCCCGGTCGTACTGGCCGCCGGTGGCGACGGTGACCGCCTGGCGGGCCATCCGCACGGCCGCGGCCTCGTCCGCGGGGGACGACCGGCCGAGCGCGTTCTTGCCCGCGGCGATCTCCCCGGCCGGCCCGGGTTCCCGCTCGGGCGGGCTCGGCGGCACGGACCTACCTGGCTCCCACGCCTCCAGGTCGGCGAGCATCTCGACGGCCGACGGATAGCGTTTCGCCGGGGCGTAGGACAGCGCCCGGGCGACGATTCCGTCCAGTGCTGCGTCCACGGAGTACCGGATCTCGCTGGGCGGTACGAGCGTGCCCGTGTTCCAGGCGGCGGTGATCGGGTCGCCGCCTGAGCGCTGCGGGTAGGGCAGCCGGTCGGTCAGCAGCAGGTAGAGCACCGCGCCCAGCGCCCAGACATCCCCCGGAACCGACGCGAGATGCGGGTGGAGCAGGGTCTCCGGCGCCATGAAGGCGATGGTTCCCTGGGAGCTCGCCAGCAGGGTCAGGGCACTGACCTTCCTGGCGAGACCGAAATCGCTGATCCGCACCTGCAGACCGGCCCCGCTGTAGCCGACCAGAATGTTCTGCGGAGTGATGTCGCGGTGGACGATCGGCGGGGACTCCCGATGCGCGACCGCCAGGCCGCGCGTTATCTGCCGCAGGATGTCCACCACGGTCGGGATGGGGACGAACGTGGTGCCGTACGACGACCAGAAACTGTGCAGGGTTCCACCGGCCACGTATTCCATGGTGAAGTACGCGTACACCCCACCGGCCGTCTCGACGGTGTTCGCCTCGAAGACACGGATGACGTTGGGGTGCCCCATGCCGGATAGCAGCATAGCCTCGCCGAGTGCGTCGTGCACCTGTTCCGCGGACATTCCCACCTGACGGAAGACCTTCATCGCCTGCCGGCCAAGATAGCGGTGCTCGACCCGGTAGACCTCGGCAAAAGCCCCCTCGCCCAGCAGCCGGTCGACCTTGTAGGTATCCCGGACTACCTGCCCCTCGCGTAACAGGACCATAGGTGAGACCTCCGGCAGCCCAGCTCCAGGTTTTTGTTCTCGCGAGCCGGCTCCGGCCGCCGGATCAGAACCTAGGCGAACGACTTCCAGCCGGGTAGTTGAGCGCTACACCCCGGCGCCTGGTCGCCGGGACCTCCGGACGTCCCGCTCGGTGATCAGGCGGTTGAGGATCATCCAGCGGGCCAGGTCCTCCCAGTCGGCCAGGCCGGGCTCGTCGCGGTCACTCAGCTCGCGGCGGACGTCCGAGATGACGTTGCGCACGTAGTTCGGGCCGCGGCCCAGCCGCTCGCCGATCTCCTTGTAGGTGGCCGGCCGGGCGTCGGGCCCGGACTTCGTCAGCAGTGGTCGGCACAGCTCGATGATGATGTCGAGCTGTGCGGGGCTGAGCTGGACCGGCCGGCTGATGGTCGCCCTGCTCTCGGAGAGCGTCGTATGGCCGAGGGACTTCCGGTCCTGGGTGACGGCGGAGGCGTCGACCTGCACGGTGACGGTCGCTCCGCCGCGGCGGGCCGCGACGATGTCGAACCTGGGGAACGGCAGCGAGGTCATCGCCGCCCCGGGTTCGACGATTCTGTCCTCGCCGGCGGGCGGGCGCAGGCAGAACGGCTTCGACTGCGACTTGTTGTACACCAGGACGCAGTCGTCCAGAACCCGCAGCGAGGCCATGTGCCGCGACAGGTAGGTGTCGTCGGGAAGCTTGATGGCACAGGCGCTGCTGCGCCCGACGGTGATCTCCTCATCGCGGGCGACGTGCCACCGCCGCCCGCAGTACTCCAGCATGACGACCGGGCCCGGCGAGCGGCCCGTACCGTGGTTGCCCACCCACAGCCCCTTTTTCTACGCTGCCCGTCACAGATGAATTTGGGGACAATCAATCGGCCGGCGGTGCGCCCGGACAGTGCCGACCGACATGATCTTCCGAGCCGGGCCCATTTTAGGGCGGATTCGCGGCGGTGACCAGATCAGGACCGGGTGGCGCCCTCGTTCCCACCCACCATCACCAGGAATCCGCAACGCCGCAGGTAGGCGGCGTTCCTGGCGGCCCGGAGCCTCCGGGCGCGGGAAACCCGACAGAGGCTGACGACGACCAACGACCGCCATCACCGACACCGGAGCCGCGTGAAGCCGACATACGCCGGGATTGGCAGGAGGGCCACCGGGCCGAGACGCCGGAGCGGGGCGATCCGTAGTGGTCCGGGATCCCGGGGCGATCGTTAAGCTGGTTTCATCATGATGATCCAGATCGCGATGACACAGGTCGTGGTGATGCGACGGTCGGTAGGTCGACCGGGCCGCCGGGACTGCTGATGATCGTCGACCGGGCGCGGGTGGCCGCGGTGGTGCCGAACTACGTCCTCGGTGAGCAGTTGGGCGCGGGCGCGTTCGGGCTGGTGCTAAGGGCGGAGCACCGGCGGATGCGCCGCCCGGCGGCGATCAAGGTCATGCCGGCGCAGACGGCCGAGGGCGAGCGGATCGACTTCGCCGCCGAGGCACGGCTGCTGGGCGGGCTCGATCATCCACATGTGGTCCGGGTCTACGACTACATCGAGGCCGACGACCTGTGCCTGGTGGTGATGGAGCTGCTCGCCGGTGGCACGCTGACCCGGCAGCGCGCCGGGATGAGGCCGGAGCGGGCGTGCGCGGTGGGCCTGGCGGTGTCCGCGGCGCTGAGCCATGCCCACGCCCGCAACGTGCTGCACCGCGACGTCAAGGCCGACAACATCCTGTTCGCCGCGGACGGGACCGTGAAGGTCGGCGACTTCGGCATCGCGAAGCTGTTCGAGGGGTCGGCGACGACCGCCAGCAAGGTGGCCGGCACGCCGGTCTACATGGCGCCCGAGCAGATCGAGGGCGGCCGGCTGGTCCCGGCTACCGATCTCTACGCGCTGGGCATCGTGCTCTACCGGCTCCTGACCGGCCGGCCGCCGTTCGACCCGAAGCTGCCGCTGCACATTCTGTGGCGCCGGCAGCTGACCGAGCCCGCCCCGCCCATGGACGGGGTGGCCGCCCCGGTCGCCGAGGTGGTGCTGCACGCGTTGGAGAAGAACCCGGCCGCCCGCCAGTCGGACGCCACCGCCTTCGCGTTGGCGCTCGCGCGTGCCACCGCTGCGGCCTTCGGCGCGAGCTGGATCGCCCGGGCCGGCCTGCCGTTGCATCTCGACGACGTCGTCCGCCGCATCGCCGAGGGGCTGCCGGCCGCCGAGCCGCCGGCCGGCCGCGCCCCCGATGCCCCCGAGTCGACGACCGTCCGCATGGAGGCGTCGACCGTCCGCACGCGGCCCGCGACCGGCCCCGGCGGGCCGAGGACCGTTCTCGATGACGGCGCCGCGCAGCGGCGGCCGGAGAGCGGGCGGCCGGGCGGCCCCGAATCCGCAGCGGAGGTGTTCGCCCGGCTTCGGCGGACCCACGGCCCCGAGCATCCCGACACGCTGGAGGCCGCCAACGCCCTCGCCGTACGACTGAGCGCGCTCGGTGACCACCGGGCCGCCCGCGATCTCGGCGAGGACACCCTCGCCCGCCGCCGCCGCGCCCTGGGACCCGACCACCCCGACACCCTCACCTCCGCCTACAACCTTGCCGTCTACCTGGGCAAACTCGGTCGGTACCCGGAGGCTCGCGCTCTCGGTGAGCAGGTCCTGGCCGGCCGCCGCAGGATCCTCGGCGCCGACCATCCCGACGCCCTCGCCGGCGAGGAGGCGCTGCGGTGGTGGACCCACCAGGATCCGGCCGGCGCGTAGCGCCCGGGGCCGCGCCGTCCGGCCGGCGTGCCATCGGGCGAGCGCCGTCCCGGCCCCACCGTCCGATCGCTGATGTCACGACAGATCAATCCGAGGTTCGCCCCATCCTTGACCACTCGGTCGGCAGGTACGAACGAAGCAGGTAAAAGGCCAGGTCAAAGCCAGTTCCCCACGTCCGGCAGGCAACACGCGGCGAATTTCACCTGGCCTCATCCAGACAACACCAGGACTACAGAACATCTTGGCCGCGAAAACCACGACGAGTGGGTCGGTCCCGTCACGGCGGCGATTTCACGGTCTGGAAACATCCTTCCCCGTGCGAGTTTCAGGATTCCGTCGCCGTTCCGTGACCACGAGCGTGTGCGCCGTCGTGCTCCTATGCGGGCTAACCGCGTGCGCCGACTCGGACGACCAGTCGGCCGGGCCGACCCCAACCGGAACCGGAGCGGTGGGCGCATCCCGGTACAGCACTCCGCTGAAGGGGAGCTGCCCGGATACCGTCACCGTCCAACAACCATGGTGGCCCGGCGCCGACCAGGGGTTCCTCTTCCAGCTCCTCGGGCCGAACCCCACCATCGACAAGGACTCCAGCCGCATCACCGGCCAGCTCGGCGGAACCGGTGTGACGCTTGAGATCCGGGCCGGCGGCCCGGCGGTGGGCTTCCAGCCGGCTTCCTCGCTCCTCGCCCAGGACGACGACATCCTGCTCGGCGACATCAGCACGGACGAGGCGATCCAGAACTCGGCCAAGGCGCCGTCGGTGGCGGTCTTCTCGGTGTACGAGAAGAACCCGCAGGTCCTGCTGTGGGGAAACCCGGACTGGAACTTCACCAGCGTCGCCGACATCGGTCGGGAAGGCGCGACGGTGCTGGTCTCCGCGAGCCAGGTCTCCTACCCCGAGGTGTTCGAACGGGAAGGCCTGCTGAACAAGTCGCAGATCGACACCTCCTACCAGGGCAGTCCGGACCGCTTCGTCGCGGCCGACGGTAAGATCGTGCAGCAGGGGTTCGTGACCTATGAGCCCTACCAGCTCGAGCATGACGTCAAGGCGTGGAACAAGCCCGTCAAGTATCTACTCCTCGACAAGGACTACCCGGTCTACCGGTCGCAGCTTTCCATCCGGCCGGACAAGCTCGCGGCCAACCGCGACTGCCTCAGCAAGCTCGTGCCACTGTTCCAGCAGGCGCAGCGTGACTACATCAACGATCCCGAGGCGACCAACCAGCTCCTGCTCAAGGTCCTCGACTCGCTGAACACCAGCGGGTTCACCCTCTCCCCCGAGCTGCTCGCGAACGCCAACGCCCAGCAGAAGAGCCTCGGCCTGATCGCCGACGGCAGCGACGGCGTCCTGGGCAGCTTCGACACCGCGCGCGTCCAGACCCTGATCGGCCGCCTCACCCCGGTCTTCGAGGCCAAGGGCGACAAGCTGAAGCCGGGCCTCGCCCCGAAGGACCTGGTCACCAACGAGTTCCTCGACCGGTCGATCTCCCTGAAGTAGCCGAGAAGCAGCCAACCAGGAATCCACGGTGGTCCCGAACCCAGGGTTCGGGACCACCGTGGATTCCGCCCGCCGACGCCCGCGACCACCGCGCGCAGGGAGCCGCCCCGTGAACAGCCCCACCGACGACCACCCGCCAGCCACGTTCGACACCAGCAGGCCACAGTCGGCCCGGGTCTGGAACTACTGGCTGGGCGGCAAGGACTACTTCGAGGTCGACAGCGAGTACGGAGACCGCTACGTCGAGCTGTACCCGGACATCGTCGAGATCGCCCGGGCCGCCCGGGCCTTCCTCGGCCGTGCGGTCCGCCACCTGACCGGCGACGTGGGCATCCGGCAGTTCCTCGACATCGGCACCGGCCTGCCCGTCACCGGAAACACCCATGAGGTCGCCCAGTCGGTCGACCCACGGTCCCGCGTCGTGTATGTCGACAACGACCCGCTGGTGCTGGCGCACGCCCGCGCCCTGCTGACGGGCAGCCCCGAAGGGGCCACCGCCTACCTCGACGCCGACGTGCACGACCCCGAGACCATCCTGGCGGGCGCGGCCGAGACCCTGGACTTCAGCCGCCCGGTCGGGCTCATCCTCATGGGGATCATGGGGAATGTGGTCGACCTCGACGAGGCATACGCGATCGTGCGGCGGTTTCTCGATGCCGTGCCATCGGGAAGCCATCTCGTGCTCGGTGACGGCACCGTCGCCGACGGAAAGGTCCACGCCCTCAGCGAGGGGTCCGGCGGGCACGGGTACTACAACCGGACACCCCAGGAGATCGCCCGGTATTTCGACGGTCTCGAGCTGCTCGAGCCCGGCCTGATCTCGACCCCGTTCTGGCGACCCGCCCCGGGCACCATCCCCACTGCGCTGGACTCGTTCTGCGGTGTCGCACGCAAGGCGTGAGCGCCATCAAAGAAGGGAAGACATTCTCGAACGCTGATCACTTACGGGGGACAGGATGGTAGACCAGCGGAACCGCGGGCCGGTCGCGCTGCGGATCCTGCTTGGCGGCCAGCTTCGCCGGTTCCGGGAGGAGCGGGAGATCACCCGCGAGGCGGCCGGGTATGCGATCCGGAGCTCTGACTCGAAGATAAGCCGGCTGGAGCTGGGGCGGGTCGCGTTCAAAATTCGCGACATCGAGGATCTGCTCACCCTCTACGGGGTGGATGACGAGGCCGTGCGCGCCCCGTTGCTCGCCCTGGCCCGGGAGGCCAACCAGCCCGGCTGGTGGCGCGCCTTCGCCGCCGTCCTGCCGGACTGGTCCGAGCTGTACCTCGGCCTGGAGACCGCCGCGACGCAGATCCGGGCCTACGAGGCCCAGTTCGTCCCGGACCTGCTCCAGACCGAGGACTACGCCCGCGCCGCCATCGGCCTGAACAGCAGCCAGTTCGCGGCTCCGCCCGGGGAGCTCGAACGCCGGGTCAGCCTGCGGATGCGCCGACAGGAGATACTGACCCATCCGGAGGATCCCGCCACGCTCTGGGTCGTCCTGGACGAGGCGGCCCTGCGGCGCCCGGTCGGCGGGCCGCGGGTCACCCGCGCCCAGATGAAGCACCTGCTCGCGGTCTCCGAACAGCCGAACGTCATCATCCAGGTGATGCCGTTCGCCTTCGGCGGCCACGCCGCGGAAGGCGGCACCTTCAGTATCCTGCGCTTCGCCGAGCCGGAGCTTTCCGACGTCGTCCACTGCAGGTACCTCACAGGTGCGGTCTACCTGGACAAGCCAGCCGACGTGCTCCGGTACTCGGAGGTCATGGGCCGCATGATCATTGACAGCACACAGCCCGGAGATTTCGCCGACTATCTGCAGCGAATCCTCGCCGAGGAATAGCCGCGCGCCGTCCTGACCGCCTTTCGTGGTGGTGCGCCGGTCCACGAGCCCGCCCGGCCGGTCACGGCACCGCGGGCGCGCCGGCGGCGGCCACCGCGTCCGCCAGGTTGACGGTCGGATGGCCGATGAGCCGGCTCAGGTCGCCGGTGTCGATCTGGAGCCGTCCCGCGCCGATCGCCCGGTCCGCGTCGGCGAGGACGCGCGCGACGGGCCCGGGCAGACCCGCGCCGGTCAGGACGGCCTCCAGCTCGGGCTGCGTGACGTCGCGGTAGACGATCGGCTGGCCGGTGTGCTTGGCGATCTGCTCGGCCAGCTCCGGCAGGGTGAAGGACGTGTCGCCGCCCAGCTCGTACACGGCGCCCTCGTGCCCCTCACCCGTCAGGACGGCGGCGGCCGCCTCGGCGTACTCCGACCGGGCGGCCCCGCTGACGCGGCCCTCGCCGGCGCAGCCCACGACCGCGCCCACCTGGAGGTAGACCGGGAGCTGGTCGGTGTAGTTCTCGAAGTACCAGCCGTTGCGCAGGAAGGTGAACGGGACGCCGAGCGCGCGGATGCCCGCCTCGGTCCCCCGGTGTTCCTCGGCCAGCAGCATGTCGGTGGTGTCGGCGTACGGCGCGCTGGTGTAGACGACGAGGGACGCGCCGGCGTCGCGCGCCGCCCGGGCCGCGCCCACGTGCTGCTCGACCCGGCGACCGAAGTCCGTCCCCGACACGATCAGCGCCTTCTCGACCCCGGCGAACGCCGTCGCGAGCGAGGCCGGGTCGTCGAAGTCCAGGCGGCGGACGTCCACGCCCCGCTCCGCCAGCGCCGACAGTGCGTCGACATTGCGGGTGCCCGCCACGATCCGCCCCGCGGGGACGCCGCGGGCCAGCAGGTTCTCGACGACGAGCCGGCCGAGGTGACCGCCGGCTCCGGTGACGACGATGGACATGGGTCCTCCAGCGGTGGGTGTGGTCGAACAGCGCCGTCTGCGCCCACCAGGACCCTCTCGCGAACACTTTCCTGCGCATAGTACCCACCTTCAGGTAAGGTACTGTCTTCATGGTTAGTAACCAGGTCAGCGGCCTGTCCAACGGCCAGCTCAGCCACGAGGTCAGCCACGAGGTCAGCGACCAGTTCGGCGGGCTGCGGGCCCTCTTCGCGGACGGCTTCTTTCCCCGCGACTGTCCGACCCGGACAGTCCTCGACCACGTCACGAGCCGGTGGGGGATCCTCGTCCTGCTCACGCTGTCCGGGCGGACCCTGCGCTGGGGGGAGCTGCGCAGAGCCATCGAGGGCGTGAGCGAGAAGATGCTCGCCCAGACACTGCGCACCCTCGAGCAGGACGGGCTCGTCCACCGTGAGGCGCTCCTGGTCATCCCGCCACACGTGGAGTACAGCCTCACCGGTCTCGGAGACGACCTGGTCACCCACCTGGCCCCCCTGGTGGCCTGGATCGCCCGGCACGCCGACGAGATCGTCACCCGCGCGACGCCGTCCACACCGTGATCCGGCCGGCGGCTAAAAGCCGCCGCGGCGGCCGACGGCCCGGCGGGTGCGGCGGTACCCGGGAGCCCGCGATCCCGAAGAGGTCGGACACCGAGCCGATCGCCATCAGCAGGGCGGCGAGCACCAGGACGTAGATGTCGACGGTCCACTGCAGATCGGTGGACGAGGAGTCGAGCGCGTCGGCCATCGCCGGCACCGCCACGCTGACGATCGTGACGCCGAAGAGCACCATGAAGGTGCTCAGGGAGACCGTGAGCAACGGTAGCCACCCGCTGGCGCTCGCCGCCGGACAGGGCACTGCCGCCCTCCCCGACCCGGGTGTCCCAGCCCTCGGGCAGCCGCGCGACGATCTCGTCGACCCGGGGCAGCCGCGCGGCCTCGCTCACCTGCTCGGCGCTCGCCCCGGGACGTCCGATCCGGATGTTGTCCTCGACGTTGCCCTCGAACAGGTAGACGTCCTGGAAGACCACGGAGATCAGTGACGTCAGCTCGTCACACACAGCCCCTGCAGGCGCAGCGGCGACCTGCGCCCTGGCGATCGATGTCGCCCCATGCATGGCAGGAGCCGCGAACATGTCACCTATCTAGCCTGTATCGATCTAGCCTGTATCGATACCGAACGTCGCGGATCGCGGTTCCACCGACGATCTCATCCCGGACGGCGCCGTCCGGCTCCCAGCCAAGGTGCGCGTAGAACCGCCTCGCGCGAAGGTTCGTCTCCAGCACCCACAACGTCGCGCACATGAAGCCCGCCGCGTCGACATCGCGGACCGCCGCGGCCATCAGATGCCGTCCCACGCCCCTGCCCCAGGCGGCGGGCAGGACGTAGAAGGAGACGATTTCCCCGACCTCGCCCGCGTCCTGGTCGTCGTCCTGGGTGGGACGCAGGTCCGCGAAGCCGACGATGTCACCAACGTCGTCGGTGTCGTCGGTGTCGTCGGCGATCAGAGTGCCTCGGGCAGGCCAGGCAGCCTGGCTCAGGGTCGTCATCCACCTCGGCACGCGCTGTGCCGGGTGTAGCCCGTCGAGAAGCGGCTGCGGCAGGAGCCCGCGGTAGCCGACCTGCCAGGACAGCACATGCACCCGGGCGATCTGCTCGGCATCACTGACAAGGCCCCGACGAACCCGCATTCGACGATCATCTCACCGCCGTCACCCCCTCGCCTCCTTCCGACTTAATCAGCGGTCTCGCGGCGAGAATCATTTGTATCTCCCGGTCCACGTAGCGTTTGAGGCAGGTGAACGAGACACAGGAACGAACGGCACCCGGGTACAGATCTATAGATTTCAGGTTCTGTTAGCCTCGGCGGCCCCACGAACTCAACTGCCGGATTTCTCCGCATAGCCGTAGGTAAGGTCGATACTTCGACAGGGAAACTCTGCGTAAGGCGGCACAAGGTTCCCCTCACGAAAGGAATATGACATGGCGGAGCAGCGGAGTTGGGACATCGTCACCGGTCCCGGGCTGACGGCCCTCGGTATAGCCGCGTCCCGGACGGTGGAGTCGTCGATGCCCGACGCGCTCATCGACGACCCGTTCGGGGCCGCGTTCGTCCAGGCTGTGGCCTCACCCGTGTCGTTCCCGCTGAATTGGCCCGCCGCGGGCGAGCCGGTGACAGACCGGCAGGCGCTGTCTCTGCATACCTCCCGCTACATCGGCGTGCGCTCGCGGTTCTACGACGATTTCGTCCACGACGCACTTCGCGGCGGTGTCGGTCAGGTCGTTCTTCTCGCCGCGGGCCTGGACACCCGTGCGTTCCGACTGAGCTGGCCCGGTGACGTCACGCTGTACGAACTGGACCAGCCGCAGGTCCTCGCGTTCAAGGACGACGTGCTGCAGCGCAAGCAGGCGCAACCGGGCTGCCGGCGCGTCCCGGTCGGAACCGATCTGCGCGAGGAATGGCCGGGCGCGCTCATCGCGGCGGGGTTCACCCCGAGCGACCCAACCGCCTGGATCGCGGAAGGGCTGCTCGGCTACCTACCGGCGGCGGCCGAGGAACGCCTGATCCGGGAGATCCACCGGCTCTCCGTCCCCGGCAGTCGACTCGCGCTCGACCGCTTCGCCCACCTGGAGCGCCTCGCCTCCGACACCGCCACGCTGGACCAGCTCACCAGCCGGTCCGGGATCGAGGCGAGGGCCCTGTTCAACACCGAGACCCGCCCCCATCCCGCCCAGTGGCTACGCCCCAACGGCTGGACCATCCGCGAGGATGACGACCGCACGGTCGCCCACCGCTACGGCCGCGATCTGACCGACCCCTTCACCGGGAAGGCCACCCGGCCCTGGTTCGACACACAGTTCCTCACCGCCGAGCTCACCCGTACCTGACCCTCGGACGGAGCCATCCGCCCGACCGCTCGGCTGCAACGCCGGGGTGGGCATCGCCAAGTGCGTCACCGCCGACGGAGGTCCGTTCAGCCGTGGCGAAAGCCGGTGCCGGAGCGGTCCCGTGGGTCTGGGCCCAGGCCCAGGTAGCGTTCGCGCAGGGCGTCCCAGGCGGCGAGCCGGCCGAAATCCGGGCCGCTGGCGGTGTGCTCGCCGATGCACAGATGGAAGTGCCAGGCCCCGAAGTCGACGGTGACGTAGCCGTCGTACACGCCGATCCGCCGCGGCGCGTTCGGTGCCGCGACTTCTCAGGCCGCGCCCTGGACGATCACGCCGAAGCCGATCTGGCGCCAGTGGTCGGTGAAGATCTCGGTGATGAGGGACAGCAGGGTCTCGGTGTCGGTGGGCAGCGCAAAGACGTGCAGGGTGCCGTTGCCGAGCTCTTCGGTGGCCCGGTATTCGGTGTCGGTGGTCAACGTCGTGTCCTCTCCGCGGCCGGGCTCAGGGGGCAGTCTCCGCAGGTACCGCCGCCCGGCACCCGGTAGAACAGGCAACAGCTCCGCCGGACCACCGAGGAGACCGCCAGTCCGCCGTCGGAGGTGACCGCATGGACGGTCGTACCGGCGAGCGGCGGTGTCGCCAGCAGCGCGGCCGCCATCCGGGGAACGTCCTTCGTGCGGGTGACGAGCGGGGAGGCGGCCAGTACCCGCGTCGAGCCGACCAGCGCGGACGCGGCGTTGCCCCAGAGCAGGCGCGGGGCGAGCCGGGTCTCACCCCGCAGGGCCGTGAAGTAGGGCCGCAGGTGGTCCTCGACGATGCTCTCGCGGAGCAGGTCGACGGCGTCCGCCAGGCTCTCGGCGCGCCAGCCGGCGGTCTCGTCCACGATCAGCCGCACGGGCGCGGTGAGCCTCGGCTGCACCCGGAGGCGGGGTGGGGGCAGGTCGGGGACGATGCCGGCGGTCGCCCAGCAGCCCAGGGCCACCGACCAGAGCCGGGCGGCGTGGCCGAGCGCGAGGGTGGACGCGGCGACCCGTCGTTCGACGCCGCCAAGCCGTTCGTTCACTCCGTCGACCGCGGCGGCCAAGGCCGCCCCGCCCCGGTAGAGCTCGTCGACACGAACCGGCACCGGCCCGGCCCCACCCACCTCGCAGGCACCGGCGCCGGCGAGATCGACCGCGATGTCGGCCTCGAAGTAGGGGCTGATCTCGGCGAGCCTCCGCAAGGCGCTCGCCACCTCGGCGGCGGACACCGTCGGGGCGGGCCGCCGCCCCGCTCCGGTCATGTCGGGCTGGCCCGTCACACTGCCTCCCGCAGCTCGAAGGTCCTGGTCACCGGATCGAAGCGCAGGTCGTCGCCGTCGAAGGTGGTGTTCACCGCCCCGGAGGCGATCACCTCCGCCGGGCGGCCCGTGTGCAGGGTCCCTGTCCGGCCGAGGAGCCACACGCCCTCGGCCACGCGGAGCGAGAGCTCGAGGTCGTGAGTGGAGACGACGACCGCGAGGTCTCGTTCCCGGGCGAGGCGGCGCAGCAGGGCGGTGACGGCGACGCGGGACGGCGCGTCGAGGAAGGCTGTCGGCTCGTCGAGCAGCACCAGCGTCGCTTCCTGGGCCAGGGCGCGGGCCATCATGACCCGTTGCCGTTCGCCGTCGGAGAGCTCGTCGGCCTCGCGCCCGGCCAGCACCTCGCGGCGGGCCCGACGCCGGAAGCCGGCCGGGCGAAGGAGGGCACGCAGCCCCGGGCGTCCGGTGCGGAAGCCGCGGTCGGGGACGGGTCGTCCTCGCCGCAGGCCGCCAGCAGGGCGGGGGCGATCAGGAGTGTGGCGCTCAGGGCCACCAGACGTGCGCGCATGCCAGAACAGGCCGCCTTCCAGCACCTCGTGGACGGTGTTCGCGGGTGCCGTGGCCGGTCTCCTGGCTGACGGGTGGTGCGTCGCCGGCCGCCTTCCCAGGCGGCGGTACTCGGCGCCCAGTGACTTCCCCGGTGGGCGGGGACTGGCCGGCGACATCCCGATCACAGTGGCGAGGGCCGCTCCGGCGTATCACCGGATTCCCGAGCACCACGGCCGACAAACCGTACGACCAACGCGAGTCACCTGCAAGACCATGCAGGTGTTTCCGCGGGTGCCGCGCCCATCACGGATGGAGGCTGATTCCGCCCGGCGGGCGGTATCCGGCTCGTCGGGCCACGGTCTGAGGGTCGGATGCACAACCGCCACGGGCAGGTGCCCGGTCGACGTGGATGCGAGAATCTCCACATGCACCGGTTGGACGACCAGAACCGGGCCCGGATCATCGACGGCGACCGGGCCTGCGACGCCGTCGCCGCCATCGGTGACCGCGACGAGGTGACGCGGTGGGCCGCCCGGTTCGCCATGCTCGGCGAACCGGGCCGGCTCGCCATCCTGCTCGCGGTGCACTACGCCGGCCCGATCTCCGTCTCGGATCTGGCCACCGCCGTCGGCATGAACGACGCCGCCGTCTCCCAGGCACTGCGGGTCCTGCGCCAGCAGAACGCCGTGCTCGCCGAGCGCGACGGTCGGATCATCCGCTACAGCCTCGCCGACCCCGCCGTCGCCGACCTGCTGGGCCGCGTCCGGCCCGATCCCCAGCTCCACCACCGGTCCTGCCAGCCCGCCCGCTGACGCCCGCCGGCCGGCAGGCGAGCCACAATCGACCTGCTCGACCTGCTCGACCTCACCGCGCTCGCCGACCGCCACGTCGACGAGCTCTCCGGCGGCCAGGCGCAACGTCGTCACGTCGGGAACCCCGGCCGATGTCTACGCCGCCGACCTCATCGAAACCATCTACGGGCTCCCCGTCGACGTCGACCTCCGCGACGGAACACCCGAGGTCAGACCCACCCTGCCCATTACCGGTGGGCGGCGCTGACGCCTCGCGCCGGGGGAATGGCGGAAGGCCTTCCCACTGGCGGGGCGCCGACGGCGGCGTAACATCGGACTGGAGCAACAGCCACCCGGGTCGTGACCCGCGAGCGGCGCCCATCCCGGGCGCACCTGTGGCCCTTTTACGGAGCGACTTGATGGACTCCGACAACCTGCTCAAAGCGATCCAGCCGGAACCGGCCGCACTCGGCAGACACTACGGTTCCTGCGACGGCAAGGCCGCCCTCGCCCGCGAGACCAGCCCCGGCAGCTGGCAGGTGAAGGTACGCGATCCGATCAACCGCCTGGCCGGCCACGACGGCTGGATGATGCTCGGCACCGGCTGGAGCACCCTGGCCGAAGCACGCGCGGCCACCGGGCTGTCCTAGACATCAGTACCCCCGGCCGCAACCTCGTCAGCTAGGCGGCCGGCCGAGGTCGCGAGCGGTCCAATGCGAGGACCCATTGGCCGGGTCAGGTGCCCAGGGCCGGGAGTGGAACAGAGCCGGATAAACGGGGGACGTGCTCCCGGCCCGTGCCGCCGGAGATGTGGGGCTCCGGCCGCCGGGCAGGGGCGTGCACCTGTCCGGCTCGTTGTCGTCGTTGCTGTCGAGGTCCCGGTGTCCACCAGCGGAATGGCCATTACTGGCCCGACTTCCGAGCGGCACCCCTCTCGGGCTGGAAGTCCTGGAAGTCCCTGAAGGAGCCCAGCGCCACACTTTCGGGGGCGGATGCCCCGTGGACCGCCGAGTGGTCGGGTTTCACGCCCGGCCTGCTCGAACGGGGCCGCCGGGCCCTCCGTCAGCTTGTCTTCGTCGGGTTCACGGCTGGCACGCTGCCGGGGTGGCAGACCCTGAAGGGTGCGGCGCTTCCGCCCCAGTGCACGACGCGTCCTGACCAGAGCGGGGCGCAGTTGTCGGTGGTCAGAGCTCGCAGCGTGGTTCCATCCTCGATGCCGTTGCCGAAACACGAGTCGAAGTAGACGTAGACCTCGTGGGCTGACCCGCCCGCCGTCAGGCGGTGAACCGCCCCGGGTTCGGTGCAGACTGCCCGACCTGACGAGCACGCGACCACGTCGACGCAGGACGCTCTCCTCGACCTCGTCTATCGATCCAACACAAGGTCGATAACGCAGGCTCGACGGGCCGCCCGAATTCGAGTGCAGGCCGGCCCGACCAAGGAACCCGGGGCGGCTCAGAGGGCGGCTGTTCGCTGGTCGAGTTCCTGCACCAGTGGCTCGGATTTCCACGCGGACAGCTCGGTGGCAAGCCGGCGAGCACGGTCATGCACTTCCGCGTTCGGGGCGTGTTCGATGATGTCGAGTGCGGCGACGGCTGATGCGGCGGCCACGTCAGGGGCCGGATGATCCTTACGGACGTACCCGGTGGCGGCAGCCAGATGAGCGAGGGCCATGCCCTGACACGGACGGTCGAACGATTCGGCGGCTCTGGTGCCGAGGGCGATCGCCACCGCTGCGCGGCCGGGTGAGCGAACCCTGGCCGGTCCCAGCCAGGTCGGCATTCCCCGAACGACCTGGGTCGACCCGACCCGGCTGAGATACTGCTGGCCCGGATAATCCACGGGCGGGGGTACGCGGTGTGTTCTTCCGGCAGGCCAGCGAGACGGGGAATCAACCGGCGCCTCATTGCGGGCGTCGTGGCAGTCGTCACGGTTCTGACCTCGGCAGTCTTTCAGCGGCTTCGACAGCGGTAAATCGGTCACGTCCCGACACGGTCGCGACACGATCAGCGGGACAGCCGAGCAGGCGAATGCCTGTGGCGGGTCGGCGGGCTGCACATCGGTTTCCGACGCCGACATCGACGGGGACGGCGCGGCTGACCAGATCACGCTGACACATCTGGGCCGGGACGGCTTGGCCGACGACTGGCGCCTCACAGCGCTGCTCGCGAACGGGCAGATCATTAACCGCAACGTCTCCGCCGGTCTTATCGCAGAGGAAGCGAGCCCCTGGCACGGGACTGCGGCGGTCGACGGCTCTCCTGGTAGCGAGATCGTTCTCGTCACCTCCCAGGGCGCACATCTGCAGTCGTTCGAGATGTACACCTACCGGAACGGCCGGCTGGCCGACGTGAACACACCCGGCGCCGACGAGAACACTTGGGTTATCGACTCGGCCTCCCTGGGATTCGCCGGCGTCACCTGCGGACGGCAGGGGACCCAGTCGACTGTCCTCCTGACCAGCTACAGCCGCGTCGACGGTGCCTCTCCCGGGTACGAGGGCGACGAAACGCTCTACGGGTGGAACGGGACCGGGTGGACGAAGCTCTCGGAGACCCATCGTGTGTACGGTCTGGACGATCCCGCCCTGCGGACACTCGGCGGATGGCGCTGCCCGGGGCTACCCGAGTTCTGACGGCCTCGTTCCCGCCGGCGGCGTCGCACGTCCCGCGTCTTCGTCGTCGCGCCACCATCGAAGTCGATCTGATCGACCGGCCGACCCAGGCTGTGAGGGACGCCGATGACCAGCACGTCGCATGACCGGGCGACCGTCAATCTCGGTGGCGCAGTGCTCGGCGAGGTGCTGCGTGCCAGCGACAAGTCCCTGCTCGCGCTCGGCGACCGGCACGGCCTGCCCGTGGTGATCAAGGCGTTGCGCGGCGGCGAGGAGTTCTGGCAGGCCAGGTTCATCCACGAAATCCGGCTTTACCAGGCATTCGCTGAGAACCTGCCGCCGGTACGGGTGCCCAACCTGGTGCACACCGACGGGCGCAGTGTCCTGATCATCGAACGCATTCCCGGCCATCCGGTGGACGTCGAGCGCTATCCCCCGCGGCCGCTGTCCGCGGCAACGCTGGACGCGGTGCTGGACACCGTCACCACCTTCGCCCAGTGGGCCCCGCCGCCCGGCGTACTGGCGCCGGTGTTCGACTACCCCGACCGGGTCGAGCGCTACCACCGCGCCGGGTTCTTCGACGCAGACGACCGGGCCGCCCTGCACGCCCTCCTCGATGCCGCTCCTGCGCCGGGGCAGGTGGGGCACGGCGACCCGCTGCCGGCCAACCTGCTGCTCGCCGAGGCCGGCGGGTGTGCGCTGCTGGACTTCGAGTTCACCGGCCTGTTCCTGCCCGGCTTCGACCTGGCGATGCTGCACACCCTGCTCGCCGACACCCCCGGCGCTCAGGACGCCGTCGACGCGCTGGTGGGCGAAGCCAGAATCGCGGTGCCGTTCCTGATCAACCAGGCGATGGTGCTCTCCCGCGAACTGCGCCTGCACACCGAACTCGACGCGGGCGAATTCCGCGACAAGCGGCTGGCACTGCTGCGCCCGCAATGGGACGCCTTTCGCGCACGGCTGCACGCCCACCGGTAACCGCTGATCGTGTGTCGCGTTCGTGCACCGTGACCTGCCCGCCATCGTGCACGGCTTCGTAGACCACAACAGGTCACCGGGCGTCCGTGAACTCGACGGCATTCGCCCCACCCGGCAGATCGACCTCTGCGGCGCCACCCTGGCTACGGCGGTTCGCAGCACCTTCGGCGAGAGCATGCGGTTCGATGAAGGAGACTCACACCGTCGCGTGGATCGGACAGCCGGTGGTCGGCTCCTGGCAGGACGCCGGAGGCTACAGCACGGTGATCAACCCCGGGCGGCGCACCGCCCCGCCGGCCCCGGACTCATCCGGAACTCACGAACGGCGAACTTCAGAAAGCCCACACGCGTGGACATGACCAGCTGGCGGGCCCACGCCCGCACCCTGGCGGACCAGGTCACCCATCCCGGCTCCCGCTGGCACCGGGCGCTCGTCGACACACCGCGGCACCGGGTCGGGGTACGGGGCGGCCCTGCTCGCCCGCCGCTACGGGTCCCGGCACGTCACCACCCTGGGCGTCGACCCGTACCTGGTGTCCGCCGCCGCCGGCCGGCTGGCCGCCCTCGACCTGCACCCGACGGCGCTGACCGTGGACGCCACCGGCCCGCTGCCCGGCACCTACGACCGAATCGTCTCCATGGTCTCGGTTCCCAGCATTCCGCCGAGCTGGCTGGCAACCATCCACGCCGTCTCGACGCCCTAGAACCTGATCTTCAGGGAGCATCGACGTCCATCGGCCGCCGGGCGCGAGCCACCAAGCTCGCGAGAATGGGTGAGTGGATCCCGTCTATCGACCCGGTGTTATTCCGCTGCCTCCCCAGCTGCGGGAGGGGCGGATACAGCTTCGTCCGTGGAACGCTGAAGATCTTCTTTGCGTCGAGGAGGCAAGCCGGGACCCGGTCATCCCCCGGGGTACGACGGTGCCGAGCCGTTTCACTGCGGCGGCCGGTCACGCTTTCATCCAGCGGCAATGGGGACGCCACACATCGGGAGAGGGACTCAGCCTCGCCATAACCGAGGCCGATACCGACACGGCCATCGGCCTGATGACGTTGCTCCACCGCCAACAGTCCGGTGTCGTCGGAGTCGGCTACTGGACGGTCGCCAGTCGGAGACGTGCAGGGGCCGCCAGCACCGCCCTGACCCTCCTGAGCAGTTGGGCACTGGGCCTGGCCGCCATCGTCCGGCTGGAAGGCCACGTCGAACCAGCCAACCACGGGTCCATCCGGGTACTCGAGAGCGCGGGCTTCCACCGGGAGGGACGGCTCAGACAGTATCTGGACATCGGTGGGAGCCGCCGCGACGTGTGGCTTTATTCGCTCATCACCAGCGACGTCAGTGACATGCCCCACCGGCTCAGGCCCATCACGTAATCGTCGTCAGAGTCAGAAAAACCCGTCGAGCCACTTTCGTCCTGGCCGGGGCGGCGAAGGAGCCCGCCCCGTTCGCGCAGGGACCAGCAGCCTGCTGCTCACCACCATCGGCGCGTTGCCTGGGGACGGGCAAAGCCGCAGTAACCCAAAAGGTCCGAGTGCCCTGCATCGGCACGGAAGGTCCGGGAAGCGCTGGTCGGGCCGGTATTTGCCTCTGCGGCGGAGCACGGCCGACGCCGTGTAGTTGACTCGCGGAAAAGAACGATGCGCGATGGTTGATGCGGGACGCCGACGCACTCCGCTGGCATTGAAGAAGGTTCCGCCGCCCAGGAGCGGTACGATCCCGCTCCCGGGCGGCGAAACGCACGCCCGCCGTGCGCTCAGCCGACGATGACCGTGGTGACGTCCATCTGGTGGACGGCCGTCGATGTGCAGGCTGTGGCGACCGCCGGCGGGTGGAGTAGCAGCGAGTGCATCGACCCCGGCGGGTGGACCTTCAGGGCCCGTACGGGCCCGGTCTCCCCCGGCTGGTCACAGCCCATCTGCAGGCCAGGCTGCACCGTGTGCAGGACTGCCCGCGCGGATTCGCCCGGCTTCAGGAACACGACCGGGCCTGTCGGGCCGATGTGGGCGGCCGGGGCGCCGACCTGCTGGCCGTTGTCGCCGACGAAGGACACGTGGGGGAATCCCTGCAGCCAGCAGGCCGCCGGGCCGGTGTTGGTCAGGACGAGCTGCTGAAAGATGTTGCCCGCGCCGGGGTCCGGGCGGGTCGAGCTCAGCGTCAGCGACGAGCCCGGACACATCCCGGACGGACCAGCGGCACCGCCCGACCACATGCCGCCGGACGACATGCCCGCCGGGGGACCGCCCGCTACGGCGCTGGCACCGCCTCCCACGGCCAGCCCGATGAAACCGGCGGCGGTCAGCGCGGCGCTGGCGAGCAGCAACGCCTCCCGGGAACGAGCCGCGTGCCGGCGGGAAACCGGCCGGGAAAGCGGCTCTTGCCGGTCCAGCGGTCCGGGCCCGTCCGACGACCGGTGCCAGCTCACCTGCCCCAGCACGCTCGAGTGTCCCGGTCGAGTCGAACGCCTGCTCCTGGTCGGCTTTCCGTGCGTGTGCGGCCCGTTCACGGCGACCTCCCCAGTCCGGCGCCCGGATCGGCGCGACGCCGGAATGCTCATGCGGTGCCTGATACGCATCCAGTTGCGGAGCCTCGGTGAGATTTCTCGGATGGTCGCGGCACCGCATCCAGCAACGGTGTCTCGCCTTTGTCGACCACCTTCCTTCCCCGGTAACGGTGCGTGACACCCAGGGTGCGGGCTGGTCCGGAGGGCGGGAACCCGGCTGGTCCGATCGGGTGGTAAAGCACTCCCCGCCCGCGTCTCTTGGACCCCTGCAAAACTGGCGGGATGGAGACCGAACGATTCGAGGTACGGCGGCAGATCGCTGCATCGCCGGAGAGAATCTTCGCGGTGCTGTGCGATCCGCACGGACACGTCGCGATCGACAGCTCCGGGATGCTCCAGTCCGCGCAGGGCAATCCGGTCACCGGGATCGACGACGAGTTCGTCGTCCACATGGACCGGGAGTCCCTGAACGACTTCCCGCTGGGGAAGTACGACGTCACCGTCGTGATCACCGGGTTCGTTCCGAACACCGAGATCGAGTGGACGATCACCGTCAGAGACTGGCCGCCTATCGGGCACCGGTACGGCTACCGCCTCGAAGCGAGCGAGGGCGGCACGCTGGTGACGTCGTACTACGACTGGAGCGCGATCGGTGACGAGTACCGGGAAGGTGTCTTCCCGGTCATCCCGGAGGCCGGCCTGCGGGCCACCCTGGGGATCCTCGCCCGCACGGTCGAACGGCCGCGGTAGCCCGATCTCCGGCGTGGACGTAACCGCGACGAGTCGGGTCAAGCCGGAATGTGGACGGCGCTGTGGGGCTCAGCTGGGGTCGGGGGACGCCATGGGAGATCGTGCCGTCGAGTCGACCGTTACCCCGGTCGCTGAGCGTCGGCGGTGTCGACCAGCCCGGCCAGGTCCGGGGTGATCTCGTCCGGGCTTCGGGCACCGACGAGGGTCATGGCGTGCCGCAGCTCGGCGGTGACGGTGCTCAGCAGCCGGTGCACGTTGTCAGCCCCGGCGGTGGCCAGCGCCCACAGGGCGGGCCGGCCGAGCAGGACCGCGCGGGCTCCGAGGGCGAGGGCCGCCAGCACGTGGACGCCGCTGCGGATACCGCCGTCGACGTAGGTCTCGGCGCCGGTGCCCACCAGGGCGCGGGCGATGCCGGGAAGGGCGGTGGCCGTGGGGATGGCGACGTCGAGCTGGCGACCGCCGTGGTTGCTGACAATGACCGCGCGGGCCCCTGCCCGCACGGCACTCAGCGCGTCGTCGGCCCGCAGGATTCCCTTGACGACGACGGGCAGCCGGCTGATCTCCCGGAGCCAGGTGATGTCGTCGAAGGTGAGGTCCGTGGCAATGGCGACGTCCCCCGGTACGGCGGTCGGCAGGAGGTGACCGCCGTACCAGGGCGCGCGGAGGCGGGATGGGGCCGGTCGCCGACGACCGGGGTACCGGCACCCACCACGCCCGTGCCGGCGGTCAGGACGCCGTGGCCCGCGCGCGGCAGGCCCCCCACCGTCGCACCGCCCGCATTGTTCGTATTTGACGGACTGGAAGCAAGTCACGGGATGTCGGGCGCCGGTGAGACGACGTGGCCGACCTACTTCCGGCCGGCGGCTGCGGTGGCCGGGGGTGCGGCCGGTGTCAGGGCAGGACGTCGTAGGAGTACCAGGTGCCCGGATCGAGCACCTGCCGCGGGGTGAGCGACGCGTCGAGCAGAGCGATCATGGCGTCGTCGATCCGGTGCCCGGCCGGGGCTCCCGGCTCGTTGTTCCCGGGCTCGTAGCTCCGTCCGTGGCTGGTCATCCAGGACTCCCAGATGCGGTCCACGTTGCAGTGGTTGAGGAAGAAGACCGGGTCGTTCGGGGAGGTGCCGGGCAGCATGTCGCCGCCGACCCAGACGTGCACGCGGTTGTGGAGCTGCGGCCCGTTCACCCAGCCCTCGACGAGGTTGCGGTGGGTGACGAGAGAGGGGGAGGCGTCCCAGGGGGCGCTGTCGTAGTCGTCGTTGTCCAACGCGGCCCGCACGTCGGAGGACCGGGGAAGGGTGGGGGTCTGGGTGCCGGCGGCGCGCTCGACCGGCCGGGGCGGGATGGACCAGATGCCGTCGTCGCGTTCCTCGATGCGGACGAGGTGCGCGGCGAGCGGACCGGCCGTGACGGTGCCGCGTGACCTGCCCAGGAGCGTGTCGCTCCACAGGCGCTGGGTGCGCTGCCGGGTGGTCGGGAGATCGCCGCCGTCGGTCGCCCAGTCCCAGTAGGGCAGGCCGGCGTCAGGGTCGCCGCTGTGGCGTTGGAGCTGCTGCTCCATTCGGAGCAGGTACATCCGGTGCCAGGGCAGGAAGACCGGGCCGCCGTGGGCCCGGTTGCGCATCGCGGCATCGGAGGACGTTCCCAGCTGCATCGCGGCCCAGTGCCAGACGACGAACAGGTCCCACACCGACAGGGGCTGCTCGATGCCGCGCATACGGAACCCCGGGATCACCCGGGCGAGGACCTGGCCCGCCGAGCGCGCGGTGACCGACGTGAGCTCGCTGCTCAGGTCGGCGGCCGCGGCGAGGTAGCGCCGCGCCGCGGTGGGGTCCTGAAGAATGTTGGTCCGGACGGCGGTCACCGGTGGTCTCCATGATCGCTTCCGGTGTGCCCGGTGTGCTCGTGGTGCCCGGTGTGCTCGTGGTTCGGCTGGCCGGGTCCGTCGGTGTCCGCGAGCTCGTCGCGGACGGGTGGTTTCTCCCAGAGGGTGTCGATGACGGTCTTCACCACGTCGACGGCGGAGCTGGGCGCGTACTGCGGGAAGCGGTGGTAGTGGACCGCTCCGGATGGCAGCACCTCGACGTGGCCGGCGAGCGGCCTGCCGTCGATCGTGATCCGGTAGGTGGTCTCGATCTTCACCCGATGGCCCTGATAGTCGAACTCACGCGTGCTCGTCGACGTGCCGTCCCCAGGCCCGTTGCCGTGGTTGTGCGGGGGCTCCCCCACATCGCGCAGGCCTTCCCCGGAGAGGAAGTACGCCGCGAGATCCTCCGCCGAACCGGCACCCTGCTCGTCCACCGCACCCTCCTGACTGTTGTCGTCCGCATCTCACCAGAGGCGCGGAGGGTGACGCAACACTCACGGAAAGTCGGGATGGCGACAGTGAGGGCGGCCGGCCAGCGACCCGGTCGCGACACAACAGCCGGGTGTCGAGGATGGTGCGGCGCGCGGTCGCGCGGTCGGGTGGTCGCGCGGTCGGGTGGTCGCGCGGTCGGGTGGTCGCGCGGTCGGGTGGTCGCGCGGTCGGGTGGTCGGGTGGTCGCGCGGTCGGGTGGTCGGGTGGTCGCGCGGTCGCGCGGTCGGGTGGTCGGGTGGTCGCGCGGTCGGGTGGTCGGGTGGTCGCGCGGTCGGGTGGTCGGGTGGTCGGGGTCGTCAGTGGCCTGGCCGGGCGGCTGCGAGTCCGAGCAGTTCCGGGATCGGCTGGTCGCCGTCGTCTTCCGCGGTCTCCCCGAGGACGAGCCCCGCGCCCGTCAACGCGTTCAGCAGCACGGGTAGCGGGACGTTGACGACCCCGACCCGGGAGCGGATCCCGTCACCGAGCAGAGGATGTCGCTCGACGCGCCGGTGGCGGCGGTAGCCGGGGTGGACGGTGCAGGTGCCCTGGCTGTCGCGTTCGACGAAGACGCCGCCGAAGCAGGGATGCGCGCCGACGACCACCAGGCGTCCGCCGGGGCGCAGCACGCGGTGGGCCTCGGCGAACACCGGGGGCAGGTCGTCGAAGTCAGTGGTCGTCATGATCATGGTGGCGGCGTCGACGGACCGGTCACCGAGTGGGAGCCGCTCGGCGCTGGCAACCACCGCGGCGAGGCCCTTGCGGCGGGCAAGGTCGATCTGGGGCGCGGAGATGTCGACGCCGATCAGCTGCCAGTCCAGGCCGGTCAACGCGGGGGCGTGCGCACCGCCGCCGCAGCCCAGGTCAAGGCACAGACGGCCGTGGCCAGGGCCAAGGAGCCTCGCCAGGAGGCGGTCCGCGGCACGGGCGAACGGCAGTCCCACGCCCCGGGTCGCATAAGCGTCGTACCAGTCAGCGAACTCGTCGTAACGCTGTCGCATCCGACAACCTGAGCAGAGACCGCCCCGCCCCGCCACACACTTCGACCGATGATCTTGACGGTCGCGCTGTGTCGCCTCTCCTGGTCACCTCTCCTGACGAGCGACCAGGTCAGACGTCGAGGACGACGTCGGTGACCGGGGCCGTGACGCACGGGAGGATCTCCCCCTCGGCCAGGTCGCACGTGGGTTCCGAGAGGTAGTGGACCGTCCCGGACACCAGCGTGGACCGGCAGGTGCCGCACACCCCGCTCCAGCACATCGAGTCGAGCGGGACACCGGCCGAGTCTGCGAGCAGGAGAATCGTGTCCTCCGCCGGATCCCAGCGCAGTTCCCGGCCCGAGCGGGTGAACGTCACCCGCAGGTCCGACAGCCGGGACAGCAGGTCCACGGCGTGGCCGGGTTCGCTGCCGCGGCCGAGGAGAAGCGGGCCGTGGGACTCGTCGACGAAAGCCCGGCGGTCGGCCGGGAGGACGTCGAGGCCCACCGGGGTGAAGCCGTGGCGGTGGAACCATCCGGCTGCTGTCCGGGGCAGCAGGACGACCTGGTCGAAACCGGCCGCCGCGGCCCGGGTGAGGGCGCAGGCCAGCAGCAGCCGACCGAATCCGCGTCGCCGCCAGTCGCGCGCCACGCAGAGGTCGTGAAGCTCCGCCGTCCCCGCCGTCCCCGCCGTCCCCGGGGTCAGCGGTCGCAGGCCCACGGTCGCCACCACCACGTCGTCCACTGTCAGGACGTGGAACTCCGCCGCGTCGGCGACGGCACCAGGGCCGCGCCTGACGGGAATCCGTCCGACGGCGGAAGGGACGACAGCGGAAGGTTCGACGGCCTGGGCGTCGGAGATCCGGTGGACGTCCACCAGGTCCTCCGGGCGGGCCGGCCGGAAAACCATGCGCAGCGGGGTATCCCGGGCCGAGCCGACCACGAACCGGACGGGGACGGCGACGGGGAGGTCGTCGACGGCAGCGAGGGCGGCGGCCGGCCGGGGCCTGGTCCGGGTATCGGAAGGGCGGCTTTCGACGATGTCCGCACGGGGCCGGAAACCGGTGTGGGGTCGCGGAGTACTCACGTGGTCTCCCGCTGGGGTGCACGGCCGAGAGCGAGGCCGGGGGCTGGTCGGTGGGCATCAGCTCAAGAGGGGGTCAGGGTGGGAGGTCGACGGTTTCGAGGGCGTGGACCACCCAGGGACCGTCCGCGTCCGAGGTCCGGGTCTGCGGCATGAGCTGCCACAACCGCCGCAGCAGGCCCGCGCCGACGACCAGCGCGACGCCCCCGCTGGCGGTGACGAGCCACGGAAGCGGCAGGAACCCCGCACCGGCGGCCACCAGCAGACCGGCCAGGGGCATCGAGGCCAGGTTCAACAGCACGATCACGCCGACGACCCGGCCGAACTCCGCCTCCGGGACCAGGCGGGCCCGCACCACGCGGATGAACACCGTGAAGACGCTCTCGGCCGTCAGGAAGATGACGGCCAGCACCACGAACCAGCCGAATCCTGGTGCCACACCCAGCACCGTGCACGCGGCGAGGGAGAGCAGGGCTGAGGAGACGCCGACCGCGACCAGCCCCATCCGGTTGATCACCCGGCTGGTCACCCCGAGGACGGCCATCGAGCTGAGGCCGCCGAGCAGGTAGACGACTCCCAGGGCGCTGCCGCTGCGCCCGTGGGAGGTCTGGACGAGCGCGGGGCCGCTGGCCAGCAGCAGGCCGAGGGCCAGGTTCACCGTGAAGGCGACGGCCACGACGAGCCGCAGCACCGGCGAGCCGACGACCCGCCGGACGCCGGCGGCGAGATCGGACCGCAGGTCGGCGAGGCGCAGCGTCGTCGCGGGGGCGGCCGCGGCGCCGACGACATCCGCAGCCGCACCCGCCGGGGGGTGGTCGGTGCGCGGGAGGGTGCGGGCCAGCAGCAGGCTGACTGTGAACAGCGCGGCGATCACCGTGACAGTCACAGCCGGGCCGGCCGGCAGGAGCGCCGCGCCCACCGCCGGCCCGGCCAGCAGCATGGCCTGGTCGATCCCGCCGAGCAGCGACTGCGCCCGCTGCATCCCCGCCGGGACGACCAGCACCAGCATGGCTTTCTCGCCGGCGACGAACGACTGCTCGAACGACGCCCCGGCGATCAGGGCCAGCGCGATCAGGCCGGTCCGTGCCGCCGACGGGTCGACCGTGACGAGTAGCGCGACGAGCCAGGCCGCCGCGCACCGCACCCCGTCGCTGACGACATAGACCCGCCGGAGCGAGAAACGGTCGACCAGCGGGCCGGCCAGGGGCAGGGAGGTCAGCCGGGGCAGCCATTCCACGAACAGCGCCGCCCCGGACCAGGCCGCGCTTCCCGTCGCCTCGTAGACCAGCACGGGGACGGCGAACTGCAGCAGCTGGTTCGCCAGCGCCCCCACCGCGCGCAGCACGAAGTAGGTCCGCAGCGGCCCCCCGCGTCCCCCGTCGTCAGGGTCGTCCGGTGTCATGGCGCGCACGTCATCCGGCGGTGGCGGCGACGGGCCGGGACGGCGACAGCCCCGGCGTCGCCGTCGCAGTCGCCGGTTCGGCTGTGGCCGGCGGCGCTGACCGTCCCGCCGGTACCAGGGGTTCCGTGACGATCCGGAAGCCGTCGATGATCCTGAGGATCGCGGCGCGGACGGTCGCCTCGTCCGGTCCCAGCAGCCGGAAGCTCCCGCCGACGTCCTCGTAGCCGCCCGTGCCGTCGAAGACCCGGCCCGGCACCGGGATCCGCTCCGCGACGATCTCGGGAACCCGGTGCCGCATCGATGTGACGCTGACCAGGCGGCTCGGCCAGGGCCGCGGCTCCGGGAAGATCAGCCACCCGCCGGACGGCGCCACGCGGCCGGTCGCCGGCCCCCCGCCCAGCGGCCCGCCGGCCGGCAGACGTCCGAGGGGCGGCAGGTCCAGCGCGGCGCGGAACGCCTCACCGACGAGATCGACGCCGAACAGGTCACGGTGCAGGAACGGAACCTCGGCGCCGCCGGAGCGCATACCCACCTCGAGGAAGACGAGTTCGCCCGCGGCCGGTTCGATCAGTTCGAGGTGGAACGTGCCGTCGGCCAGTTCCAGCGCGTCCAGGCAGCGGGCGGCGAAGGCGACCACACGGTCACGTCGCCGTCCCGGGTCGAGCAGGACCGATCCCAGCGGCGCGCCCGCGGCGAAGTCCAGGCAGGTGTGCACGTACTCGGACACGCTCACGAAACGGAACCGTCCGCCGCGGCGGACCCCGTCGACGTGCAGGATCGGCCCGTCGACGTACTCCTCCGCCTCGAACCCGGCCGCCTCGACGGCCGGCAGGGCGGCGTGCAGCTCGGGCAGGGAACGCACCTTCACCACGCCCACCGACGCCGCCCCCGAACGTGGTTTGAGGATCAGTGGCAGGACGAGTCGTTCCACGACGACATCGACGTCCGTCGCCGACGTGAGTTCGACGAACCGGGGGACGGCGAGTCCGGCGGCGGCGACCATCGCCTTCATCGTCGGCTTGTCCCGGAAACGGTGGACGAAGGCGGGCCGGGCACCGGGGACGTCCAGGTGTTCGCGCAGACGGGCGGCGGTGGTCAGGTCGTACTCCGACAGGCCGGCGACGCCGGCGAACGGGCCCCACCGGGCCGCCAGCTCCTCCGCCACCGGTAGGACGGTCTCGAACCGGGTGTCGGGCACGACGGCGATCTCCAGCGGCTCGTCGGCGTCCGCCGGACGCCCGAACCGGCTGCCGTCGACGGCCGCCAGACCGCCGGGGGTCGTGATGTGCACCAGACGGCAGCCCGGCGGGGTGTAGCGCGCGTAGTCGCCGAACTCGTCGCCGAACCGGTTGAGGACCAGGTGAACCGGGGTGCCCGGGTGGATCTGGTCGGGCCCCGCCCGGGGCCCGGGCCCGGCCCCGGGCCTGAATCCGGCCCCGGAGCTGGACCCGGGGTTGGGCCTAGTCAAAGCGCACCTGCTCGCCGAGGTGGTGCCAGCGCTGCTCCGCCTCGGCGGCGGAGTCCGCGACGAAGAGCACGTGGCCGAGTCGGCACCGGAAGTCCTCCGCGGGTGCGATCGACTCACCCGGCGCGACCGCGACCTCGACGTCCCACACGCCGGGCTCGCGCCCTACCGCGTCCAGGCCCCGGACCGACGAGTAGCTGGCCAGCCCGGGGGCGGTGAAGAACCGGATGCCCGCATGCTTGGCCTGCGGGGCGCGCACGGCCACGTCGGCGTCGAGGCCGGCGGCGAGGGCGACGGCGGCCCGCGGCAGCGAAACCCCCGTCACCGCCTCGACCAGGTCGACGATGTGGTCGCCGGGCAGCCGCGCGCCGAGCTCGATCAGTACCGGGTCCCGGCCGCCGGCGAGGCGCAGCTCGCAGTGGAACGGCCCGGTGGTGACGCCGAGAGCGGCGGTGACGGTGGCGACGTACCGGTCGATCTTCGCGCGGGCCGGGGCGGTGAGGTCGGCGGGCACGAGATGCCCGGTCTCGACGAAGAACGGCTCCGGTCCGAGCATCTTGCGGGTCACCGCCACGACGGTGCTCCGCCCGTCGGTGACGTAGCCTTCGGCGCTGACCTCCGGTCCGGCGATGTACTCCTCGACGAGGACCCGGCCGTCGAGTGCCCGGCCCAGGTCACGGCGCGGGTCATCGGCCATCCGGCGGTGGGCGGCGCGCAGGTCGGCCAGGGTGTCCGCCCGGGTGACGTGCACGCTGCCCGCGGAACGGGTCGGTTTGACCACGCACGGGAAGCCGACCTGGTCGGCGGCGGCGGCGAGGTCCGCCGCGGTCGCGGCCACCGCGTGGCGGGGCACGCGCAGACCCGCGGCGGCGACGGTGCCGCGCATGAGTTCCTTGTCGCGGCAGGCTTCGGCGGCCCGGACAGGCAGCGCCGGCCGGCCCAGGCGGGCCGCGAGCCGGGCGGCGGCGGGGACGTAGAACTCGAACCCGGGCAGCACCGCCGCCACCCGCCGGCCGGCGACCGCGGCGAGGACGGCGTCGTCGAGCGCGCGGTCGTCGTTGGTGTCGACCCGGACGACGGTGCCGGCACGCCGGGCCGGCGGTGACAGGGTCCGGTCCTCGGCGTCGAACGACGCGACCACGACCTCGAACCCCAGGTCCGTGGCCGCCTTCACCAGTGCCTCCCCCGACGACATCGGCTCCAGGACGACGACGGTCCCGGGTCCCTCCTGGCCCGCCGGCAGCGCTGTCGGCGGCGTCTGCGTCGGCCGGGCTGTCTGCGCTGTCGCTGTCGAGGTTGCTGTCGAGGCTGCTGTCGCCGGCCGGTCGGCGAGCGGTGAGCCGGACATGTCAGGAGCTCACAAGCTGGGCGGACGAGCGGTCCCGGTCCCGCACCGTCGCGGCGTGGAGCTCACCGAAGTAGTCGCCGACGAGGGAGACGAAGGTGTCGAGATAGCTCTCGGCGGTGGCCGCGGTGCTCCAGGTCTCCACCGCCCGGCTGACCACCCGGAACATCAGGTCGTCGTGGTCGTGGGTCGTGTCGAACTCGATGTGGGTCTGCGACCCGCGGACGAGGTCCGCGCCGAACTCCTCGGCCGCCCTGGTGGTGATGATCTGGTTGTAGCGGTCGGAGTACCACTCCACGAACCAGTCCCACACCGTCGTCGGCGCCGGGCCCTCCTTGTCCGCCGCCAGCCGGAGGAAACCCATCAGCTTGTTCGTCGACGGGAAGACCGGTGTCCGGTCGAGCTGCTCGACGGGGAAACCGAACCGGACGAGGTCGCGGGTGAACATGTGTTCGTGGCCGAACTCCTCGGCGAGGTACTTCGCGAGGTTCGCGGCGAGCGAGTCGTCCTTCGAGCCGACGCGGAACAGCGCGTAGGTGTCGACCTCGTTGTTGAGGCGGATGCGCAGCACCGTCTCCACGATGTGACGGACGTAGTAGTCGCGTTCGATCCAGGTACCTTCGTGCAGTTCACGCATCCGGGGAACCCGGTCGAACTCCCGCTCCATGTACTCGGCGGCGAGGTTCTCCAGACGCGCACGACTCAACGTTGACATGAGTTCTCCCAAGCATCGACAGACCGTGGTCTCCGACATACCTGAGACGGCGGCCGGTGGCGGCCGTCCGTCTCCGTTGCCTCCAGCGTTCCGGAGAACGGCGGGAGCGGTTCCCTCGCACCGGAGCAGGTGACGTCTTTCGAAACCTGACGACCGTGCGGTGCGGCCGAACATAACCAGGAGATCTATTCGATTCAAGATCGAGTTCTGTCGAAAACCGGCGGGCGTGTCGCGGCGGCGTCCTTTTCGACCGGCAATACACCGGGATCCGGCGCCGCCGGCCCACAACCGATGGACCGGTTTTCCTGTCGTGCCAGCCGGTGGACACGGGTGCTGTCTTCAGCGCGACGCCGCACGTGCTTGCCGACCGGGCGCCGTGCGTCAACCAGCCGGCGGGCCGGCCTGCGGACACCGCCCGCGTCTCGCCGGCTGGCTGACGCGATCCCATGCGGCTCGCCCCACCGGCTGGACCCCACCCGGTCGTTTCTGACACCACAAAGACCCGGGCTGCGTGGCGGACGATCGCGGCGGCCGGTGGGCCTTCTCGGGGCGGACGCTCCCGACTTCGCCCGGTGACGGCCGGGTGCGGCGCGGCCGTCAGATAGTCGGTCGTGTACCTGCTCCCCCTCGGGGGCGAGGGCCCGGTCGGCTACCGCGGAACCGCCGCCTCCTGAAACCCCTGACGCCTTCTCCGCCCGGTGGCCGTGAAAGATCGGTGATCGCGAACGACCGAGCGGCCGGCGGGTGACGGCCGTGGGGGGGGGGGGGGGGGGGGGGCGCCCCCCCCCCCCGGGGGGGGGGGGGGGGGGCGGGGGGGGCGGGGGGGG